>JADFQR010000087.1 GCA_022561735.1 Chloroflexota bacterium
GGCGGACGTTCGGGTCAGGCGGCCAGTTTGCCGCTCGACTCCCGGTAGTTGTCCAGTGCGTGCAGCACGTCACCCGCAAGGGAATTGACTTCGCCTGCCGGACGTTGTTCTTCCTGGGCGATAGCCAGCGCGCCAAGGGCGGTCAGCACCTCGGAAGCGTGTATGTGGATCACGGTAAGGTTCGGCACCGGGATATTCCTCCCCGACCGAAAACGATAGTGTTTCCCAGAGGTTAATTCGCCTGGGGTGGTACCTGCTAGCGGATGCTGTCACCTGATTCAGCGAATCTCGCGTGTTAGTGGATAGCCTGAGCGCGGGTCTGAGTGTGCGGCGATCAGCACGGCGTAAGCCAGAGAAAGCGGCTGTGTGATCTTCCTGAAACGAATCCGGGGAACGATTCTGGGCAACGAATCGGGGGAACGAATCGGGCCGGTTGCCGGCCGCACCGGACGTGATCGCGCCGGACAGATCCGAGATACGCCCTGTGAGCGTGGCGCTGGCCGGGGTCAACGCGGTCCACATGCCCGCGGGCGCGATCACGAGAGCGGTCCAACGCGTCACGTTTACGGACGAGGAGGCGTGTTTTGCAATGGCCCTGGATGCCGGGGACGCAGGCCCGGGGCTGCCGAAAGTGTCTCTACGGCTCCGAGAAGCTCTGGCAGCCGGTAAAGTACGCATCATGCCCAATAAGACACAACGGCTCCAGGAATGGTTCGAGGAGCGGGAGCGTCCCGACGCCGAGCTGTACGGCGAGTTCCAGCACGTTGGCGCAAATCAGACCCTGGTCCGGATTCTTCTCCAGGGTGTGGAATTGGCCCCGGAGATGGTTGTACTGGATGCGGCGTGTGGCATCGGCGGCAACGCCCGATGGCTTGCGTCACTGTACGGATGCCGGGTCTGGGGATACGACATTGATGAACGGGCGGTTGCGACGGCGAAAGATCTGGCGGAGATCGAGGGTATCGCAAACCTGTGCCGGTTCGTCCAGGAACGTGACACCGCTCTCAGCTTCGACGATGGGCAGTTCGATATCGTTCTGTCTACCGAAGGCTTTTATCACCCGCCGGAGATTTTTCGCGTGCTCAAGCCGGGCGGGAGATTTCTTCTGACCGACTACTTCGGGTCGGGCGACGTGACCGGCGAGTCGATCGCCGCCCAGTACGGGATGGAGCTTGAGCTCTCCCACGATGTCACGGACCTGGCGCTCGGTTTCCTCAGGGCCAAAGAGATTGAGGCCAGCCTGCTGGCAGATGCGGGTTTCATCGACGCGCGTCAACTGGTGGAAGTGATGAACTCGGGCAACCGGCGCTATTCGGCGAGTGGTGGCCGTCACATCCTGGCCCGCATGCGCAAACCGGGCTGATCGGTGGGCCGGGGCCGAGGACGCCCGCGGCTAGTGATTCCCCCGGGCGACGAATCGTTGGGCGGTTCGTGGGTTGTGCGCCGGGCCAGGAAAAACGAAGAGCCAGCGACTTACTGGCGCTGACTCTAGCGTTGTGACATTTCCGCCACCCACGGGACCGGGGCATTTCCTCCCACGGTCCCGGACGGCCGTGAATTCATTCCCGGCCGCACTCCAACGCTTCCCCTCAATACCGGCGCTTGGGCCGGACTGCCCCCGGGCCGTGCGAGCCCGATTCGGCTTAGATCGTTCGGGTCATGCGATGGGTTTCAGAAGCCCCGCTCGGAACATCGGTCTTTTTCGGCGATCACTCCCGCGCGGGGCATTCGAGGTCAACCTGCCAAACGCAGTGCAGGACGTGGATACGTGGCACCGCTCAACCGCCTTTCGCCGGGTTTATTGCGCCGGGTCCCGTCTCACTCTTCGGTACAAGAGACTGGACCTTCCTCCATCACCCGAATTATGGAGGCTTACGGACGATAGTAGAAGTATACAGGATTATTCAGGAGAGACTGCGAACGAAAGCGTAACAATAACGTATTCTCTAACGAAAACCGGCAGGAGCAGGAGCGGTGATGATGTGTCGGGTTAAAAATAGGATCGGGGCTACCCGGGTTACCGGGTTTACGCGGCGACCGCCTGGATCGTCCGTGCGGTAGCAAAGTGTTAACGGATACCGGATCCGTGTAACCGGTTAGCGTGTGAAAACGGTCCCGCGTACGTAATCCGCGTCGTCGCTCGCGAGGAACGCCATGACCGCTGCGACGCCCGATGGGTGGGCGAGCGAGGCCATCGTCTTATCGAAGTAGTCTTCGTCCCCGGTCTCTTCGTAACTCTGTCGTACTTGCGTCACCTTGAGCGGTGTATCGATATTTCCCGGAGCGACATCGTTTACACGAATTCCGAATGGGGCGAGGCGTTGCTCCAGCACCATTGCCAGGCCGTGGACACCGCCCTTGCTTGATCCGTAGGCGAACGAGGAGCTTCCGCCCTTCACACCGGCGCCGGATGACGTCAGCACCATCACGCCCCGGCCGGTCGGGCGCATCACTGCCGCGACGTGTTTTGCGACGAGGAACGATCCCTTCAGGTTGATGTCGATAACCCGGTCCCAGGTTTCTTCCGTGAACTTCTCCAGATCGACACCGGCGCCGTCCAGCACGCCCGCTACGTGGAGCAGTATGTCGATCCCGCCGAGCCAGGCGGCAGCTTCGCCGATCGCTCCTTCGACTGCTGTTTCGTCGGCGACGTTCACGTGCCAGTAACGGGACTTTTCGCCGATGATAGCCGCCACCTCCCGCCCTGCGTCATCAGCCATGTCCAGAAGCGCCACGCGAGCGCCCTCGTTGGCGACACGGAGCGCAGTCGCCTTGCCGATTCCGCTGGCTGCGCCGGTCAGGACTATTCGTTTTCCGTCCAGTCTCATGAGAGCGGTCCTTATTTGCCAGAGTCTTGGCCGGGCGGGAGCCCGGGAATTGCCCTCGGCGAGGTTGTCGATTCTTATGAAGTCGGTCCGTGAGCGCCGGTCCTTGCCCTGCTGGGGACAGTTAGCCGTTCTTACGGTGTCCACGCAGGATGACGGCGCGTTTGATCCGTCGTCAGAACGTACGTGGCGCTGGTTTTCAGTCCGGTGGTTCGTCCCAGGCGATCCCTGCGCGTGCCGCCGCCGCGTTCAGGCCATCACGCGCAGCCGGTACCAGGTCATCCGGGAGATGTTCAATCAACACGTGCGCGTCGGGATTTGCCGAACCCATCCGTCGCAGGAACGTTTCCTGGTCGAGCAACCCTTTGCCGATTACCACTTCCTCAAAGTGTGGGAGCAAGCCTTCAACGACCGTGAAATCCTTGGCGTGAGCCGCGATGGTGACATGGCCGAGTTGATCGAACAGATCGTTTAGCAGGGAGGTTGAGTCGTATGCCTTCTCCAGGTCGCCGATGTAGTTGACCGGGTCCATGTTGAATTTCATTGCGGGGGAGCCAACGGCGTCAAAGAACTCCCGGGTCCGCGTTGCTGAGAATAACGGGCAGACCACGCCGCCCTCCACGGCAAGCGTCACACCCTCATCCGCTGCGGCACGCGACGCCTCGCGCGCCGACGCCACGAGGCGATCGAACACGGCGTTCGTGCGGTTGTCCGGGTGAGGCAGCCAGCCCCCTCGCGGGTTCATCGAGCCGGGCCTGAGGTAGGTGTTTGTCCCGCCAAGCATCCGGGTGAGCGTTGCCATCCGTTTCAGCGCTTCCACCGCGGTTCGCCGCGTCGGCTCGTCGTCGCTTACGAGACCGCCCCCGTACTCCCCCACGGTCTGGCCGAGCGTGAGGCCCGCCGACTGAAAGGCGACTCGAACACGGTCTACGATGGCCGGGTCAGGGTTTAGCGGATCGGTGACGCGTACCTGTAGTGTTCGGAATCCGTGATTTCGCACCACACGCGTGACGCTTTCGTTGATCGTCGTCCAGTCTCCGGGTGTAAGTCCGGCTACCCCTAACAGCATTGGCCCCCCGATTCGCGACGGTTCTGCCGCGTTAACTAACCCCGGTTACCGCTGCCTGCGGGTTCCCGGGCTGCGTATTCCGCTCACGCCTTCCGTCTCGATGTGGGTTTTTACGGCGGCGAGCCATGTCTTGCTGAACTGGTCCAGGGGCTCGCGAAGTCGTTTCGACATCATCTCTGCGACACGCCCTTCGTAGGACGCCTCGCTGGTCAACACGGTCTGGCGGTAGTCACCCCGGAGTCGAAATACCTGCCGGTGACTGGAGAACATGTGGCTGGCCGTCCATCCGATCTCGTACGGCTCGTCGTACACCTGCAACCGGGCCTTGAACCGGAACATTTTCACGGTGAACTTGAATCCGCGCCGGTCCATCGGTTCGTCGTCGGTCCAGTACGCGGTCCCGATCTCCGGGTGCCATTCAGACCAGAATTCGACCTGCGCGATCCACGCCCAGACCTTTTCCGGAGGAGCGAAAATATCGATTTCGTGCCGGAGTACGATCGGCGCGTTTCTATTGATCTCCATGACCACGGGGCAGTGTAGCTTCCGGGATGACCGGATTGGCGGCAGCGGTATCCGGCGCTTGAAACCCGGGAGATGAGCGATCGAGGAACGCGTTGACTGACGCCATCACGGTCCGGGAGGAGGCGAATCCGGCGTCGTGTGTTACTCCCGGCAACGACGCGAACCGGGCGTTTGGCATCTCCACCGCAGCGCGTCTTGCCCCTTCGTGAAAATCAGGATCCGCCGTGCCCGCGTACAGCAGGGCGTCTACGTCGATTTCACCGACCCGCTCGCCCACGCCCTTCCAGCCAGCCCACGCTTCTCCCGCTGCGGCCAGGGCGCCGGCGTCCGCCGCCAACAGGCGGTCTCGCAACTTCGACACCAACCTGCCGCCCAGGTTCCGCTCCCGCTCGTCGATGAACCCCTGCATGCCTTGTTGCCGGAGCAGATCGGTCGCGCTCGTTTTCTTCGGTCGTCCAGATGCCGAGCTTCCGTAGGGATGCATGCCGCCGGCGATGAGACGATGCAGCCTGTCTGGACGCGCAAGGGCAAGCTCAAACCCAATAGCCGCCCCCATCGAGTAACCCCAGAACGTGACCGATTCGACTTCGGCGGCGTCGAGCACGGCTTCTACGTCTTCAACGAACCTTTCCGGTGCGTAACCGTCCGGCGATGCCGGAGCGTCACTCAGACCGTGGCCGACTTGGCCAACTGTCCCCACCTCGAGGCCCGCCAGATGTTCGTGGACACCGGCGACACCCTGGGCGGCATCTTCCGGGGCGTCAGAACCCCAGCCCGCCTCACGGCCTGCGTCGACTCGCCCGCGGAGACAGCCCCAACCCTGGGCCAGCACAACGCGGAGATACTCTGCTCGCTGGGCGGCATGACGCCGCAAGAGGTGTCCGAATTGGAAGCGGAAGGGGCTTTGTAGTACCTAAATCGCGAAGGTAACGGCTAATCGAGCTGGAACACCGACGTTACGACCACCGCTCGGCCCTCTGCGTGGTTTAGCTGCATGTTGGCCGCCTTCGTTGGCTGGTCCTTGGTCATCAGGAACCCTTGCCCAAGAGGGTCGGGGCTATTTGCTGATGCCGCAGCCTGCTGTTCCGCCCGGACCTTGACACCCAGCGCTGTTACATCGTTCCAGGCCAGTTCCTTGAAACCCAATGATCCGAGAAGTTCCTGGAAATCCGGCGCCGAAATCATAAAACTGAGGGACTCATCGCCGGCCCAGGGAACGGGGTAATGCAGCGGCGTCACCGGTCCGCTCAGCACGTCCTGGGTCGCGAGTTTTCCTCCAGGGCGAAGCACACGCCGAACTTCGCTGTACAGTTTTTCTTTCTCGGGTATGTTCATTGATGAATTCTGCATCCAGACCAGATCGAAGGACCCATCTTCGAATGGCATGTCCAAGGCGCTGCCGCAATGAAAGCGGACCTTTTCATCCAACCCCACCCGTGCGGTCAGCATCTCCGCGGCCAAGCAGAACTCCTGCGTGAGGTCGATGCCAGTCACATCACAGCCGTAATCCCCGCCTAATATCCGCGCCGGCCCTCCGATACCGCTCCCAACGTCCAGTACCTTCATCCCTTCTGATATTCCGGCAAGAGAGGCCAGCTCTTTCGTACCAGACAGGCCGCCGCTATGAAACTGGTCGAAAGAATGCAGGTCTTCCTTGGTTAGCGCGTCGATGTCCTTGCCGGCGTTCTTGAGCGCGTCCAAGATCACAGTGGAGAGATCGGATTGGCCGTAATGATCGTCGATCGATTGCTGGTAGTCAG
>JADFQR010000088.1 GCA_022561735.1 Chloroflexota bacterium
TCGCCCGGTATCGTCCTCGAAATATTCGGAAAGAACCCGTTATGCAGCGGTCATTCCCCCCGTATACGACAGGCGGAAGACGGATATCACCGTACCGATGCGCCGGTCAATCCTGTTCTGGATTTGCGCGCCCCCGCACGTAATCGAGCACGACTTCAATGCCCTCTTCCGGCGCGCCCAACGATACCGCTGTCGCAACATCTCTCTTTGACAGTTCTTCTTCCCCTAGCCCGGCATGCGCCACGGCACGGTTGCCGTAAGCGTCCGAGTTGGTGGGGTCCAGCTTGATAGCCCTATCCAGGTTTGCGACCGCCTGGACAAAATTGCCGAGGGTCAGGTGGGCCGTACCCATGTTGAACTGGATCGTGGCATCGTCAGGCCGAATTACCTCGGCTCGCTCAAATGACTCAACAGCGCGATCCGGGAAGCCAAGCTGGGCGAATTTAAGCCCCCGCCCGAACCAGCCGTCGAAATCATCCGAGCCCGGCTCCGGGCTTTCTGTCGGTTCGATGTTTTTATCGCTGGGTTGCAGGTTCACGGCAACCACTTTACGCCCACGCCCTGATCGCGCGCGGGTTTATCGGCGAACAGTCCCGGCAATACATCCACGTCCTGCTTCGAGCCGTAGCAACGTCAACAGGTCACAGAGGCCCTTAACGGCGGTCTGGACGCGTATCGACGAAGGCAGACCGGGGTAACACCGCCCGGGGTTGGCCTTCGGGGCGCCGGGCCAGGCGTCCCCCACGGGGTATCGTCGCCGGATGGAGGAAGATGTGCTGAACGTGAAATATATCGGCGGCTTCCTCCCCGGAACACGCGTCTCACGAAAGCGTCGCCCGCTCCCCCTTCTTGCGTTGGCCGCCATCGGCCTGTTAATCGCATCGAGCGCGTGTGGTTCAGAACCGGGCTCATCCTCGCAACTGCCTGTCGCAGCTCCGGCTTTGTCCCCGGCAGCGACGACCGGCCCGTCGCCAGACCCAACGGCGACCCTGTCCACGCCCGCGCCGGCTACGCCTACAACTGAGCCTGTGACACCAACGCCCACTCTCATTCCTACGCCAACGGCGGCGCCTTCGCCAACAGCCACGCCGGAGCCGGAGCCTACGACACCTCCGCCAACTCCATTCCCCACGGCAACAGCCGCGCCTTCACCAACGGCCAGCGCCATTCCGGGGTCACCGCCAACGTTCAATCCGCAACCCACGCCCACTCTCGTTCCCACGGCAACGGCCGCGCCTTCACCAACGGCCACGCCTGAGCCGGAGCAGGTGGCAACGGCTGCGCCTCTGGCCCCACCGCCTACCGCAGACGCGGACATCATCGGTTTCGCACATATAAACGTCACCGTTGCGGCCGGGACCACGATAACGTGGACCAATCGGGACAACGCCCCGCATACGGTCACCGCAGGTAGCCCGGGCAATGTCACCGGGGCGTTCGACAGCGGGGTCTTCGGCATCGGCGGCGCCTACTCGCTCCTGTTCGACACGCCCGGCCAGTTCGCCTACTACTGCACAGTCCATCCATTCATGCAGGCTATCGTGACCGTCCAGTAGTCCAGATCACGCCCCGGTTGTTACCCGCTGGCCGGCCGATCCGCGGCAATCGCAGATCAAACGTGCGATTGCGCAATACGCCGGCGCGCTAGAATCGGCTTTCCTGTCGCTCCCGGAACAGGGGCGGCGTTCAGTTCACCGGCGAGATAAACGAGGGAAGTCAAATGCGCATCGTGCTAATCGGGCAGCAGGCGTTCGGCAAATCGGTGCTGGAAGCGATCCTCGACGCGGGCAAGGACGAGGTTGTGGGAGTTTTCTGTTCCCCGGACAGGGAAGGCCGGCCGGAAGATCCGCTAAAGGCCGGCGCCCGGGAACGCGGCATCCCGATATTTCAACCGGGCCGGTTCCGCAGCGCCGAGGCTATCGAACAGTTCACCGGCCTGTCCTCTGACCTCTGCGTCATGGCGTACGTGACGGACATCGTGCCGATGGAGATGATCCAGGCGCCGAGCCACGGGACGATCCAGTACCACCCGTCGCTTCTCCCCCTCCACCGGGGGCCAAGCTCGATCAACTGGCCGATCATCATGGGAGAAAAGCGCACCGGCCTGAGCATTTTCTGGCCGGACAAAGGCCTGGACACGGGGCCGATACTTCTGCAGAAAGAGGTCGAGATCGGGCCGGACGACACGCTCGGCTCCATCTATTTCAACCACCTGTACCCGATGGGCGTGGAGTCGATGATCGAATCGATCGACCTCGTCCGCGCGGGAAACGCGCCGAAGATCGACCAGGACGAGGAGAAGGCGACCTACGAAAGCTGGGCGAAGGCGAAGGACGGGAAGATCGACTGGTCCCTGCCCTCCAGCCGGGTCTACGACCTGATTCGCGGCTGCAATCCTCAGCCGGGCGCCAGTACGACCCGGGACGGCGAAACGCTACGGATATTTGACTCTTCCCTGAGTGCCGGGAGCACCGGGAGTACTGGGAGTACTGGGAGTTCCGGCAACACGGGCACCGACGACATGGGCGCATCCCCCGGTACGGTCATCGCGTCCGGTGACGATGGCTTTACGGTGGCTACAGGTGACGGCGCTGTGCTGGTACGGCGTGTGCAGCGCCCGGGCGCAAAAAAAGAACCGGCCGCAGAATTCGCATCTGCGGCCGGTCTTAAGATCGGAGATCGCCTCGGGTGAAACCTTCGGTTCCCCTCGAACCGCCAGGGTGTTCCAGGGCTGACGGGGGTGTGATTGCCGGGACGGGGTGATGACCCGGCAAAACCGTCTGCTTCCGGAGACTTCCGTTCGACTTCCCGGCCCCCGGGTAGCGGGCGCCGGGATGGGTGGGTGGATGAATGTCGAGCGGAGCGTCCTGTAATTTCTGGTTTAACTCTCCTGGTGAATGCGTCCGATCTGGCCGGCCAGCCAGGCGGGTGGGGTGCCCGGGGCCGTTGAACCTGATGTTCATGCCCGGGCCAACCGCAGGTCAGGTCACAGCGGCTCAGGACCGCCGGGCCGCCGAGGTCGCAGATGAGCCAGAAGGCCAACCGGATTGCCGGTCCCGATTCGTCGCGCGGCGGCGCCGGTCAAGCGACCGGGTACTTATTCAGCGTCGGTAAAGCCGATCAGGCTCACGGACGGGTCGTTAGCGGGCCGGACAGGCGAGTTCTCAGGGGTCACTGCGAACGTTATCGCGCTCAGCACCATTATCAGAAGGGTCGCTATGATCGCGACGTAGGTCGCGATACTGAGCGGCGGACGTGCCGTCTGCTCGTAATCCAGGGCTTTCTCGCGCATCTCGCGTCTCTCTCCCGATTCGGTTTTTTTGACCGGTGCGGCATTCCTGGCCGGTAAGGCTATTCCGGCCCCGCCGGCGCCGAACGGCACCCCGGCAGTTACGCCGGTCCCAACGACTCACTACATAGTCACTGCCGGGGCCCCGGATGGCGAGGGCGATGCCACGACAACGCCATTGTTGGAATCTCGGGCCGGCCTCTGGGGGCGCACGCACCCCCGGGGCGTCGGATAACCGGCATCCTCACGGGACCCTCACGTTGGCACGGCAGCCGTTCACACTCGTTTCACATCGTGTCGGCGAGTATGAACACGCTGTCGACCGGTCGCTGTGCCGCGCCGGACGGCGTGAAGTCAGTACGACGCGGAGGTCGGATTGGATAAACAGTACCGGCGGATACTGGTTCCGCTAGATGGCTCCGAGGTGGCGAAGTCCGCCGTCCCTGTCGCGGCGGGAATGGGCCGCCTTTTCGACTCCGAGTTAACGCTGATCACGGTATTACCCGAGTCAACCCGGCTGTCAGAGCGGGTCCCCGTGGGAACAGAGGCTGCTGCCAACGGTGCAGCGCAGAGCCCGGGAAACGCCGGATCGGACGCCGTGTCTTACCTTGAGGATGTAGCCGGGCGACTCAGGCATTCCGGGGTCCAGGCGAATACAGCGGCCGTCTTCAACACCGATCCGGCGACCGAGATAGTCCTGACGGCGCGGGACCGGCAATTTGATCTGATAATCATGGCATCGCGCGGCCGGTCCGGGTTCGTCCGCGGCCTGCTTGGGTCTGTCACGGATCGCGTGATCCATTCTTCACCGATACCCGTGATGGTGGTCCCGGCGGGCGGCGACCCCGGGACCGACCGGTGGACGTTCAGTTCGGTGATCGTCCCGCTTGACGGTTCGGATCTCGCCGAAACAGCGTTACCTCACGTTGAATGTATCTCCCGGGCAGCGAACGCCCCGATCACGCTAATCCGTGCAGCACCGTTCCCAACGATGTACGGCGGAGATCCGTACGGCGGCCTGCCGACCGGGGTGCTTGCGATCGCCGAAGATGATGAAAAGCGGGCGAAACATTACCTGGTCGAGATCGCCACGAGGCTGCGGGCCCGCGGGCGCACCGTTGAAACGCACGTCGGCAGCGGTCATCCACGTTCCGAGATCACGCAGATCGCGCAGGACATGACCGATGCGATAGTGGTCATGACGACGCGCGGCACTTCTGGACTGACGCGATGGGTGGTTGGCAGCGTCGCCGATAGCGTAATCCGATCTTCCGGGGTCCCCGTGCTGGTGGTTCCGCCAAGTATGAATCGTTGAACCCGGCAACCGGAGCCAGGATTGTTGTCGGCCCTGGCATGGTCCCCGGCCGCTGTGCGTCAAGCGCGTAATATAAATGTGCTCGCCGCCTCTGTTCCGGCTGGCCGGGCGGTTGGAGAAGCTGCCTTCCTTCGCCTACTATGAACGCCTGCCGCTATCGAACTTCGGCAATGCCGACCCGGTATCGAAAAACCCGTATGCCGGTATGAGAGTGGCCACCCCGGGCACGGCGATACGCTTATTCAGCGCCGGGGCTGGCGGCATGATCCCGGCCGTCACCCAGCCGGGGTGCAAAAGCGATGTAGTAGGCCAGATCCCCCTTAAGCCGGTTGATCTTTATGAACGATGATGCCGAACGGACGCGTGAGACCGAACTGGACTCTGAGGTCCGGCACGCGGCCGTGCTGGAAACGATGATCGACGCCGTTCTCACGATCAATGAGCGCGGTATCGTGTTATCCGGAAACCCGGCCGTAAAACACATCTTTGGGTACGACCCGAAAGAGGTGATCGGTCAGAACATCTCGATGCTGATGCCGTCCGCATTCAGTTCCGATCACGATCAGCACATCCAGCACTACCTTGAAACCGGACAGGCTTCCATCATAGGCATCGGCCGGGAGACTACCGGGCTACGGGCTGACGGCACGGAGTTTCCGATCGACCTGGCCGTTTCGGAGACGCGTGTCTCCTCCGGCCGCCTGTTTACCGGCATCGTCCGTGACATCAGTGAGCGAAAGCGCGCCGAGGCGCAGATCCAGACGCTCAACATGGAACTGGAATCCCGGGTAGAGGAGCGAACGCGGCAACTGGAACTGGCCAACATATCTCTTTCCCGCGAGGCGTCTGACCGCACCGCCCTGGCGGAGATGACGCGGATCCTGACCTCCTCGCCCCGGGTGGGCGACGTGTTCGAGGGCTTCGCCGAACAGGTCGGGCATCTCGTGCCGTTCGACCGGATCTCTATATGCGACCTGGACGCCGGGGCAACGATGTTGACCGAGAGGTACGCCGCGGAACGGCCTGGAGTCGATCCGGAACGGGCAGGTAAGTATCTGATCGCAGGGACCGCCGCAGAGCGGATGGTGCGTCACCGGTCAGGTGTAATCCTCACCGACGCGACCGCCGACGAGGTGGTCAGATCATTTCCTTGCCAGGCGCCGCTTTTCCCGAACAGGCACTCGGACGGCCACACGTCCACGGCATCAGCGCTCGCAGCGCCGATCATCGCCGCTGACCGCGTTATCGGCACCCTCAACCTGGCCTCGCTGCGCCCCCGGGCGTATGACGACCGAAGCCTTGCCATGCTCGAAATGATTGGCCGGCAGATCGGCGCGCCGTTGGAGAACTCTCGCCTTTACGAGGATGAGGCTTCTCTGCGAGACGCCGCAGAGACGGCGCGCGCCCGTCTTGAGAGCATCCTGCAGGCGTCCGCCGCCGGCGTGCTGATCGTTGACGCCATGGACGGACGCGTGATCCTCGCGACGGAAGAGGCGGAGCGTATTTCCGGCAACTCGATCGCTCCCGGGACGCTCCCAGACGAGTACAGG
>JADFQR010000089.1 GCA_022561735.1 Chloroflexota bacterium
GTAACGCCGGCCGATCATCAGGCGGCCGGTGTTTTCGTCAACGATCAGGACCTCACCGTCACGGACGACGTACTCCTTGTCCCTCAGGTACACGAACTCGGCGCGAACGGCGTTCTCCACGAAGTGGGTCAGCTCGTAGTTTGCCGGGTCGTAGAGGTTATCGACATTCAACTGCCGTTCTACGTTCTCAATCCCGTCCTCGGTCAGGCTTATGGCCCGGGTCCGGTCGTCGATGGTGAAATCTTCCTCTTGCGTCAGTCGCCGTGCGAGCACAGAAAAGCGCTGGTACTCCTGTGACGAGTCGCGCGCCGGCCCGCTGATGATCAGCGGCGTCCGCGCCTCGTCTATCAAGATGTTGTCAACTTCATCGACGATGGCGTACTTCAGATCGCGCTGCACAAGCGCTTCTGCCGAGTCGACCATGTTGTCCCGGAGGTAGTCGAACCCGAACTCGTTGTTTGTGCCGTACACGATGTCAGTTGCGTAGGTCTCCCGCTTTGTCACGGAACGGAACGGGTCCGAGTCGTCACCTTTGTCTTCCCGGTCCGGGTCATAAACCCATGACGCCATGTTCTGAAGGCAACCAACCGAGAGGCCGAGCGCGTGATGAACCTGCCCCATCCAGCCCGCGTCACGTTTCGCCAGGTAGTCGTTCACGGTGATGATGTGGACCGGGCCGGCGAGGGCGTTCAGGTAGGAAGGCAGGGTCGCGACGAGGGTCTTTCCCTCCCCCGTGCCCATCTCTGCAACCTTTCCTTCATGCAGGACGATGCCGCCGGTGATCTGGACGTCAAAGTGACGCATCCCGAGAACGCGCTTCGCCGCCTCCCGGACGACGGCGAACGTCTCAGGGAGGAGTTCGTCCAGCGTCTCGCCGTCCTTGAGACGCTCGCGGAACTCGTCCGTCATGCCCCGCAACTCTTCATCTGAGAGCGCGGAAACGTCCGCCTCCAGTTCGTTGACCTCCAGGAGGCGGTCTTCGTACACCTTTAGGGCTTTTTCGTTGGAATCGCCCAGAAAGGACGCGAGTTTCTTGAAAAGCGGCATGTGATCTCTGAAGACTTTCGGGGGCCGGCTGACCGCGCTTCAAGCCGGGCGCCGGGTATCTAGTAAGTGAACATCGCTCCGACCGACAGGCCGTTGTGAATCCTGTATATAGCTTCACCGAGCAGGTCGCACGATTGAAGGACGGTCAGCTTCGGGTTTCTTTTTTCTTCCTTGATTGGCACGGTATCGGTTACAACCAGTTCGATGAGGTCTTCGACTGCGCAGATACGATCGGTTGCGCCGTTCGAAAAAATCCCGTGACTGGCGGTGGCGTAGAACTGCGTGGCTCCCGCCGCTTTAAGCGCCCCGAATGCGGACACCAGGGACCCGCCGGTGTCGATCTCGTCATCAAATGTAAGGACCGGCCTTCCCCTCACTTCTCCGATAACAGACAGGACTTCCGTGGTGTCGTCGTTTCCCGTCCGGCGTTTCTCCACTATGGCGAGCGGGGCGTGCAGGCGCTGCGCCACGTCCCTCGCTGCCTTTGAGATGCCGACATCCGTCGCAGCGACCACGAGGTCTGGAATCTTCTTCTTGAGGAAGTAGTCAACCAGCAGCGGTACGACGGTCAACTCATCCACCGGGATATTGAAGAACCCCTGTATCTGACCGGCGTGCAGGTCTACCGTAACCACCCGGTTCGCTCCGGCGGTCGTGAGCAGGTCAGCGACGAGACGCCCGGTGATCGGGACACGGGGCTGGTCCTTCTTATCGGTGCGCCCGTACCCGTAATACGGGATCACGGCGGTGATACGGCCCGCCGAAGCCCGCTTGGCGGCATCGATGGTGATCAACAGCTCCATGATGTTGTCGTTCGTAGGAGCCGCAGTGGGCTGGATGAAGTACACATCCCGGGAGCGGACGTTCTCAAGTATCCGCACGAAAGTGTTCGTATTACGGAACTTTTTGACCTCCATATCACCCATCTGGATCTGAAGGTACTCACAGATTTCCGCGGCCAGTTCATCGTGTGCGCCGACCGAGAACACGGCCAGGTTTCCGAGCGAGTAGTTGGAATTCAAGTGCGATCTGTCCCGGTGCGACCTGGATGCGATCTCAGTCGAATACGTAACGGCAAGGTGGACCGGCAACCGGGCCGTTTCCCACCGAAGCATCGGCCTGGCGCGGTCCGTGACGGCCCGCGCCACACGTGCGTGTCACCGCCCTCTGGCGGTCAACGGAATTGTAGCACCGGGACATGAAAACCCCTGTAACCGGACTGAGACCGGGGATATCTCCGGCGTCAACTCGCCCGTTCAGAGACACGTGACGGGTTAGCTGGCCTTCCGCATTTCCCGTTGCTCTTCCGGCCCGCTGACACGCCGTGACGCCTCAGCAAGGTACCGGATAGAGCCGCACATCAGGCATCGGACATAATCGCCGTCCGGGTCACTGGTGAGTTCCACGTCGCCCTTGCATTTCGGGCAAGCCTTGAGTAAAAGCATTCCGCCGCTCCACTGAGATAACGCCACGCAAGCTACGTGCGGGCGAGTGAGTCTGGGAAGCGGGGAGCGGGACGGACACTGCGGAGGCACGAAACCTGATATGGGTGCAGGCACGCACGCTGCGACTGCCGGTCAGTCCTGCGAAAGGGCCTCGAGATCCGCCTTCCGGCCGCCGAGCGCGTAACGGCTCGGGTCGTCAGCCCGGATGAAGATCGGCCGGCGAATCAGTCGTGGCTCGTCAAGCATCAGGCCGATCAGATCTGCTTCGCTTAAACTGCCACGCTGGTCGCGATGCTGTTTGGCGCTCGGGCTGCGCCAGGAAAATAACTCGTCCACGGTGATTATCGAGGCGAGTTCCTCAAGCTCCTGCCGCGTGAACGGGTCCTTGAAGAAGTCTCGTTCATCCAGCGTCACACCTGCTTGCGAGAGCGCCGCCCCCGCTTTCTTGCAGGCGCCTCAGCGCGCCCAGTGGTAGAACCGCACCCTTACCGTCATCGAATAATCCTCGTTGTTTTAACTCCGGCTGGCCCTGTTCGGGGGATCGCAGATGGGGCCAATCCGGTACGTTGGAATAGCATCGCACAGCGGCCGGTTACCGGAACCCCATCGCAGCGGGCCCGGTTTCCGGCGTCATGGTTGGCCCCGCCGGGCTGTTGCCAGACCGTACCGGCCGCACGCCTGATCTGTATGCGTCATCGTTGATCCCGGTTACGAATTCTGTCTGGATGAGTCGCAGCAGATTTCCCACCGGAGCGGAGGCTGCCCTATCGCGCCGGCGGCGGAAGTCCGGCCCGCTACCAACCTTGCATAGCTCCTATAATTTGGCTGACCACCGCCTTACGATCACCCCGAGCCCGCGTTGGATTGTGGAGGAGAGACTTGCAAGTATTCCTGGCCGCGCCTCGCGGATTCTGTGCGGGGGTTGTACGAGCTGTCGACATCGTCGAGATCGCGCTGGAGCGACACGGACCGCCCGTGTACGTCAAGCATGAGATCGTCCACAACCCGCATGTTGTGGCGGACCTTGAGGCCCAGGGTGCGATCACTGTTGAGACGGTAGACGAGATACCGGAGGGCGCGGTGGTCGTCTTCTCTGCTCATGGATCACCGCCGTCAGACTACGAAGCGGCAGAGAAGCGCTCCCTCCGTGTCATCGACGCCACCTGCCCGCTGGTCACGCGCGTCCACAACGAGGCCAAAAAGTACGAGCGCGAGGGCAAAAAAATCATCCTCGTCGGTCACCGTGGCCACCAGGAGGTGAAGGGGACGACGGGCCAGGGTGAGATGGTCCTGATGGATGACCAGGAGGACCCGCAACCACCATCGTGGAGCCCCGACACTGAGGTCGCTGTGCTGACGCAGACAACGCTGTCCGTGGATGACACTGCGGAGATGGTGAACCGCATCAAGTCGATGTTCGCAAATGTGACCGTGCGTAACGACATCTGTTACGCCACGACCAACCGCCAGCACGCGGTGAAAGAGCTCGCATCCAAGGTCGATGTCGTGCTGGTGGTTGGTTCTCAAACCAGTTCCAACTGCAGGCGTCTCCGTGAGGTCGCAGAACGCGCCGGGGTGCCGTCACATCTGTTGAACGGGCCGGATGAGCTCGACCCTGCATGGTTTGAGGGCGTAACGCGGGTCGGCATAAGCAGCGGAGCGTCAACGCCCGAGTCGCTTGTGCAGGCGGTGTGCGCTGCGCTGGAGCCGGAAAAAGTCCATCACCTCGGCCTTGCGAGTGAGGACATCGAGTTCACGCTGCCCGCGGACATGCGAGACGCCGTGCCACCGCGCCGATCAAGCGCCTGGGCCACCGGCGACGCAAACAACGGAAATTAGCGGCCGCCGGGGGAGTCACATTTGAAGATCACCGATGTCGAATGCCTGGTACTGGACGGTGATTACCCGTTTGTCATCGTCCACACTGACGAGGGGATTACCGGATACGGAGAGTGTTTTCGCCGCTCGCCCGAGGTGTCACGCATCGCGATCGACACGGTGTTTCGTCCGCTGGTGATCGGGCAGGACCCTTTCCAGACCGAGGCCATATTCGACTCGATGTTGCGGGCCGGGTCTGTAAGCGGCCCTCCCGGCGCCCTGCTCACAGCGGCGTCCGGCATCGACATAGCGCTCTGGGACATCAAGGGCAAAGCGCTGGGCGTACCGATTTACGATCTGCTCGGAGGGATGCGGCCGGGCCGGGAAAAGATCCGTGTGTACGCCAGTTCACTGGTCCGGGATATGTCCCCGGTTGATGAAGCGAAACGCGCCGCAAGTTTCCAGGAACAGGGCTTCACCGGCTACAAGATGCACTCGGCCGTACCGGGAGCTATCGACCACCCCGCCGACCGCACCATCGAATCGGTCCGGGAGATGCGTGCGGCCACGGGCGACGATTTTGAAATCCTGGTCGATGTGAACAGCGCCTACTCCGTGCATCAAGCCATCGAGATCGGCAAGCAGCTTGAAGATTTTGGCGTGTTCCACTTCGAGGAGCCGGTCGCACTGCATGACCTGGCCGGCCTGGCGAAAGTCGCTGACGCGCTGACGATCCCGATCGCATCCGGTGAGAACGCTTACACGCGCTGGATGTTCCGGGACCTCATCATCACGGGCCGGCCGGACATCCTGCAGCCGGACGTCGTGAAGATCGGCGGTATCTCGGAGCTGATCAAGGTCGGGAATATCGCCAATGCCTTCGGTGTGCCGATGACCGTCCACAACACACAGCCCATCATCTCCACGGCGGCGCATCTTCACTGGGTCACGACCCGGAACGACGTTCCGTACGCACAGGAGTACAACATCGAGCCGGTCTCGATACGGGACGAAAGACCCATCCTGAAGAACCCGCTTGAAGTTGTGGACGGATATATCACCGTGCCGACAGGGCCCGGCCTGGGGTTGGAGTTTGACGAGGCAGAGATTCGACGCTGGGCCGGGAAGTCAGGCCGCAACTCTCTCTAGCCCGTCCTATCCCGGGGTTGTGCCCGAGCGATTAGCGATCGCGTTCCGGCGGTTCCCGGTCTTCCCACTCTTCACCCGCGGCGTCCTCAGGCACGTATCCCAGCAACTCCCGGGCGCGGTCGATCGAGAATATTTTCCACTTGTTGTCCGAGGTGACGTAAGTGACGGCGTAGCGCAGAGAGTCTGGAGCGTCGATGGCTTTGGACACCGCCTGCGCGGTGTCACGGTGGCTTAACCAGAGGGACAGGGCGAACGGCGAGAAGGTGGGATCATCGTCTGAAAGCACCCAGCCAATGCGCAGATGTATCGAACTCAGGTGATGGTAGTCGTCGTAATAACTGCCGAGCGCCTCGCCAAACGCCTTTGAGACGCCGTAGTAGCCATCCGGCCGGATGCGGTCTGCCTCGTCCACCAACTGGTATCCCGGCTCAAGTTGATCGAAGTGGCCGTCAACGATGTGCTTCCAGGGCGGGTCGAGATAGAAACCGCCCTGCGAATGGTTGGAACTTGCAAACACGACCCGCTTCACGCCGGAACGCTTTGCGGCCTCGAAAACGTTGTATGTCGCCACGATGTTGTTTTTTAGAGTCGAAAGCCAGTCCCCGTAGGCCCGGCGGTCGGCGGCGCGGTGACCGACGGTTTGCGGACCT
>JADFQR010000090.1 GCA_022561735.1 Chloroflexota bacterium
CGCGGCCGAACCCTATCGGCCACCCTCCTCGACCCCGCCCTGGCGCCGGTTGCTGGAATCATCGCAGGCGTAGTGGCGGACAGGGCGGGAGTGCCCTTCGCGTATCTCACGCTCGGTGGCATGTGCCTGGCGATAGTGGTTGTGGCCCTGCTGGCATACCCGGGCCTGCGAAAGATCTAGTTCGGGATCGGTGTCCCGGCCAACGCCTGTTGCGACAGGAACGTTTTGATCGTCTCGTACCAGAACTTGATGTCATTCACGTGCAGGGCGAAGAACGTTCCGAATACCGGGTTGCCGTCTACCGGGTCGCTGACCCGAATGCCCCGGTTCATCCCGACAACCTCGCCGTACTTGTTCAATACGGGGCCGCCGCTTTCGCCCGGGTCTATCGCCGCATCCATCGTCAGGTTGATCCCCGCAGGGCCGAGGTCGATCAACTGGGACAGGACCCCGATCTTGACCCGGGCCGCTCCGACCGAACCGTCCGGCTTCGGCGAGCCTTCGGAATAACCCAGCGCCATCAACGGCTCTGCGATGTCATCGGCCGTGAGCGAGCCGGTCACCAACGGGACGGCATCGGTGGCCGCCGGGTCGAAGAATAGCAACGCAAGATCACGTTCCAAATCCACGGTCGCCACCGCAGCCTGGAACGGCGGGGCGGTGGCCTGCCGGATGAGGACCACCTCGTTGTCGCCAACTACGTGCTGGTTGGTGACGAGGACGCCCTCGTCGATCATCCACGCAGACCCCTTCGTGCTTCCCAGATCGACCTGGAAGACGGAAAACACCTTCTGCTGGTAGATCATGGCGAAGTTAGGCCCCGGGGTTGCCGTCGGGAACGGTGTCGCAGTGGGCTGCGGCGTTGGCGCGGGTTGAGGAGTAGCGGTCGGGGCCGGGGTCGGAACCGGTGGTATTCCTGCGATAGCCGTAGCGACCGCGTCGTTCACCGCCGTCTCCTGCGCCAGCGCCAGAGCCAGGCCCAGGTCTTCCTCACTCACGCCGCCACACGCCAACGCCAGCAACACGCCCGCAGGCGCGAGCGCCGCGAGTACAAGCCTGGCGCGGAGTCGGAGCCGTCGTTTGATGCCGGGTACTGGAACGGACATATCCCGCATTAACCTGAACTTTGTATATCGGGGCGGTTGATGTGGCCGATGCCCTGCCAACACTTGATACGACCGCAGAGCCGGTTCGGAGCGCTTCGGTCCCACAGGATGGTGGGCCGGACCAGATTATGCGCTGAATTTCCGGGCTGAGAGACAGGGACTCAAGGGGAAAGGAACGACGGATCCAGCAAATCCGGGTGGCCTTCCAACCCGGCTTCAAGGCCGATTACGAACCGTGACAGGGTGATCTCACGGAACTCGGTAATGAGGCTACCGCTTTCAGCGAGACGAGCGGTCACCCAGGCGCTGGCGTTTTGCGGGTTGATCGTCAGAAGGTAGTCGTAGAACGCCTTCGCCGAATTTGCACTCAACACCCCGCTGGACCTCAACTCGGAATCCAACCCCAACCCGGCTGGATCCTGGAGCGCAGCGAGCCACATCAACTTGTACCCGAGAGCGTGTTCATTCAGGGTGGCTGCGTTCTCAACCTGGCGGTCCAGTCTTTGGATGACGCGATCTCGCAACACGGTCAGGTCCGGGTACTGCGTAAATCTCTCGCCCAGGAACTCTTCAATGTGCCGCCAGCCGACCGCCTCAAACACCTGCGCCTGAGCCTCGAATACGGCGGAAAGCGCGTCGCCTCTGACGTCCCCGGAGGATAGCGGCGCAAGGAGTCCTTGCCGGGCGTGTCCCAGCTCATGCAGCAAGGTGGTAAGGACGCTCGCAGGAGACGCGGACGTGTCGATCCGCACCCTGATAACTCCCGGCCCGGACCAGGTCAGACCGGCAGACCCTCCGACATCCAGCCGGCACTTTGTGAGTGCGGCATCGTAAAGAGTTGCCGTGAGGGTTACCTGGTCTTCGAGGCAGATCGAAAGATTCTGCGTCTCGTACTCGGCGCGCGGAGACATCTGTATGTCGATTCGCTCGTCGGGCAATGCGGTCCCCGTGGAGAGGAAATAGGCCGCGTCGGCGACGTTCAACACGGCGGCCAGCCAGTCGGTCCCGGATTCCATCAACGCGTCCGCATTGGCTGACTGCAGTACAAGGTCCGGGACGATATCAAGCATGGCGTTGAGATCGGCGGAGCTGTACACCAGCGGTGCGGGCGACGCCGGGGCCGGTCCCGCGATCGCCTCGAACACGCTGGTGTAGGAGTTGTCTGTTTCGTCCGATTCCGTGACCTCACCGCCCGGGTCGATTGCCAGCGTTAGCGTGTGCATCCCGGGCGTCAGCAGATTTGCCGGGATCGCGACGTCGACGATCCATATTCCGGCGGCTCCCCCCGCCGCGAAACTGGTCTCTCTGACAAGAACCCCGTCCAGCAGCAACCGGACGCTGAAGGAGTTCATATTCGCTACGGGGCTGGCATTGGTGATCGCATAATCCACGAGGCCGGTCGTGAACGCGGATACGTGGCCGACGCGCCCCTCCACGGCGGCGCCGGAACCGGCCCCTCGGATCAAAAGTGGAGCGTCCCAGTCCCGGGGCAGGTACGCCGTGAGGTTCGGACGCACCAGTTCCACGAATGGTGGAACCGGGACAGGTGTCGCTTCCGGGTCCGGCTCAGGAGGGGCCACGGGTCCGGTGGTCCAGGTCAGCACTGTGGACACCGTATTGTCGGTCTCGTCCGACTCGTCAATCAGGTTGCCCGGATCGACAATGACCGTCAGCGTGTGCTGCCCCGGGGTGATGCGAATCTTGCCGGGCAACTCGTCCCAGTCCGTAAGCGCGGCGCCTGCGAGCGCTGCGATCCCGGCGACAATCCGCTCCTCGACGAGGATGCCGTCGAAATACATGTGCACCGACACCGGGCTATCGGTGGAGGCAAGCCCGACGTTACCCACGCCCCAGGTGACGAATGTTGTGGCGTCCACGGTGAGCGGGCCGGACTTTCCCGTCCCGGCCACGGACGCTGTCACCACCGCCTCCGTCCTCCCATTCGCCGGTTTGACGACCAGATTGACCGCCCGCGAGGCCGGTTCCGGGGTGCTTAACGCCGGGCCTCCCCAGGTGAATGTCCACTCAAACTCGTTGTCGGATTCATCGGTCTCGGCGATCTGGTCCAGCGCGTCAACGATCACCTTGAAGACGTGCTCGCCCGGGTCGAGCCTCACATTCTCGTTGAGGCCATCCCAGTCACGCACCCCGAATGTCTGGAACGGCGGCGCCTGTGAACTGGTCCAACTGCTTACAAAGATGCCGTCTACATACACGTGTGACTCGAACTCGGTCTCGGTCGGGAACGGCGAAGCGTTCTCGAAGAACCAGTCGATATACGCGGCCCCCCCTGTCCGCAGGTTACCCGGGCTGGTCGCTCCGATCTCGGCATGGACCGAGAGGGGCAGTTGGCCCGCGCCGGGGCTTACCGGTCGCAGGTTGATCCTGGGCGTGGGAGTCGCTGTCGCTGTCGCTGCCGGGGTCGGGGTCGCCGAGGTTGGAACGGTTGTCGGTGTCGGAGTCTGCGTGGGCGATGGGACAGGTGTGGGCGTCAACGTGGGGGACGTAGTGGGGGTAGCGGTCGGGGCAGGCGTAGCGACCGGCGGCGAGACGGTAGCCGCAATCATGGGCGTTGGTGTTGGGGCGATTTCCGGCGTGGCCGTTGGTGACGGGATGATCGGGGCCGGGACGGGCGATGACGTTGGCAACGGTCGGGGAGTCGGGCCCGGCCTGAGGGGCGGAGGTGTTGGGACCGGCTGAGTTGGAGACGCCGTCGCCGGGGCCGCAGTGGGCTGGGGGCTCGGGGTAGCCTCGGGGATTTCTACCGGGCTTCCAGAACATGCGGCTGCCCCTATAGCGATGAAAGTCGCGACGAACAGTACAAAAAGCTTCATCCGGCGAACGCCACTTCGGCGAGCCTGATTGCGCGATCGGCCGCCGCATTGAGGTCGGGGACCCGGTACTGCGCGGCCTCAACGTCCTCTCCGCGTTTCAACGCCTGCGCAGCTCGCCGTGAGAACACGAGGACCGCTTCGCTGACCACCCGGCCCGTCGCTTTCCTCACAGCGGCGACGTACGCCCCGAGTTGCGCTTCATATCGTTCGGCTGCGGCATCCGTGCGGTCGGTCTTGTAGTCGACGATCACCAGTGACCCGTCCTCTTCCTCAAACAGCAGATCCACGTAGCCCTCCACGATCACCCCTGATTCACCGACAGCCGCGCTGACGAACGTTTCCCGCCATGCTCGCCCTTTCCGATAGGCGTCAGCGGCGCGCTCCATCACCGGGGTCTTCAGCGTCGCCGCCGCCAGTTCCAGGATCTCTTGCTCGTAACTGGCGACATCGTGGGCCGGGGCATGTCGCGCCGCCAGCGTGCCGAGCATCGCCAACATGCCGGGCGCCGAAGATTCAGACAGGTCCACATCCTGCAACACGGCGTGAACGGCGCGCCCGATAGAAGACGCAGCCCTCCCACGCCTCCAGGGGTCGAGTTCGATCTGCTCGTCCTCTGTCTTGGGCGGCGGGGAAGCGTCACCAGACTCGTGGAGTGATGACGCGGCTACCAGCGGGGAGGCCGACATTTTCCGGATCAACTCCACCCGTGCTCGCTCCCACACATCGGGATCATCCAGTGTGTGATCTGAAAGCGCCCCGGCGTCTTTTCGCGGCCGGGCCGTTCCGGCATGTCCCGCGACCGGGACTACCGGAGACCATGTCTCGGGTGCGTCCCCGGAGTACTCAACTATCTGCGCTGCCTGGGATTTCCCGTCTCTGGCCTTTCTGAAAGTGCTGACGATCAGGTGGTCCATGGCGCGCGTCGCCGCCACGTACATGAGGCGCACGTTCTCCAGCTTCCCGGCGTTCTTTTCCTGATCTCTGAGCGCATCGAACCCGCCGGTCTCGAAATACGTACCGCCGGACCCCATCCTGACCCCGATGGGCACGGGAGCGTCCGGGCGGTGATCGAACAGGGCGTTTTCCGCACGGGAGTTGAGATCTGAATTCAAACCGGTCAGCATCACGATCGGGAACTCCAGGCCCTTTGCGGCGTGAACCGTCATCACCTGTACGACGTGACCGGCCTCACCGGTGGCGGCGTCCGGGGCGCGCACGTCGCGCTCAGCCTGCTGCCTCGCCCACAACACGAAATCGCGTAGCGTGGCCCGTCCGCTCTCGGCCAGGCTCCGTGCCATCTCGGTGAGGAACTGTATGCGTGACCACCGTTCTTCGGTCCGGCCTCCCACGAGCGCCAGCTCGCGAAGCCTCCGCTCCCGTACAAACCGCTCGATCAACACCGCCGGTGAAGCGTCCAGCCGTCCGTCATGCAACGCCCGCAACGACTCGAAAGCCCTGGCCACAGGGCCATCCATCCCGGGCGCACGGGCGTCAGGCTCGTTCAAATAATTGAAAGCGTGCCCGTTCCGTGACCAGGCCCAGATGTCAGCGTCAGAGCAAGCGTATGCCGGGGATCGGAGCGCCGCCACAACGGCCACCTGGTCGGTCGGGTCGTCGATCGCCGTCAGGGCGCTCAACAGGTCTCGCACGTCCTCCGTGACGAAGATCAGCGAGTTCCCGACGGTTGTGAACGGCACCTCATGCTCCTCCAGCGCACGCTCCAGCAACGGAAGCGCGGTCCTCCTGGGGATCAGGATGCAGAGGTCCCCGAACGCCGACGCTCGCGGTCCATCTTTCCCGCGCACCATCCATCGGCCGTCGCCGATCTCCCTCGCAACTCGCGCCAGCTCCGCCATCTCCGTACGGCGCACCGGGTCGATGCGCGTCTCCGGCAACTCCTCCCCCACGAGGTGAACACCGAAGCGCGGTTCTGCATCGGGAGGTACGTCGTCGCTCTCCAACGCAACGTACTCGGCCTGGTACGGACTTCCACCGCCGTCCATCCAGCGATCAAACACATGATTGATCCAGCCGACCAGAGACGTATTGGAACGAAAATTCTGGGTGATCCGCGTGAGGCCGTCTTCCATATCGGAGCGCAGCCGGTTCAGCGTCGGAAGGTCGGCATGGCGGAAGCGATAGATCGATTGC
>JADFQR010000091.1 GCA_022561735.1 Chloroflexota bacterium
GGGCCGTGGTGAATCCCACGCCAAATGTCGTATCGAACATCAGGATTCGTATGGCCCCGCTGGACAGCATCGGCCGGTACGCCTCCGCTCCCGCCAGCGTTTCACTGCCAAGTACCGGCAGATGCGTCCGTTCCTGGACCTGCCGCAAACCCTCAACGTTATCCGGCGATGTCACATCCTCTATCCAGTAAGGCTCGAACTCCTCAAGCGCCTTCACGATCTTTACGACCGACGGGATGTTCCACATGCCGTGCAGTTCCGCCATGATCTCCATGCGGTGGCCGACGCGCTCCCGGATCTTCCTGAACGGCTCCAGCCCCCTGTTCAGGTCCTCAAGCGAGATGTGCTGACCGTTCGTCTTCTGCACAAACTGGTCAAACGGCCAGATCTTCATCGCCTTCACGCCCTCGTCCAGAAGACTCTCGGCCACGGTCCCGGCGTCTGTCAGGAAGCCCTGCAGATCGTCGTACTTGCCCGCGGGCGTCTCGTGCGAGACCTGCGTTGAGAGTCCAAACGCAGACGAACCCGGGCGAACGGCGTAGCGCCAGTCTGCGCAGGTGTTGTAGATCGGGATCGAGTCCCGGACGCGGCCGCCAAGCGCCTGGTGAATTGGCTGCCCCGTAGCCTGTCCGACGATGTCCCACAGGGCGATGTCCACCGCCGAGATCGCCCGCCACTCCGCGATGCCGTTCGGGCCGATCCGGCCGCGTGCCTGCATGCCCTCATGTAGGTCGGCGACCTGCATCGGGTCCTTGCCCAGCAGGTAAGGAGCCAGCTCGGCGAGGATGTGCGCCTCGGTCGGTGCCGGCACGCCGGTCGACTCGCCAAGGCCGATCAGGCCGTCATCCGTGTGCACCCGGACCCACACCCAGCGGGGGATATCGCCGGTCCGGACGGTCTCGATTTTCGTGATTTTCACGAGATGGCTAAAGCTCACTCACTCGCACGGTGAGTTGATCGCTCTCCATGAACTTGTCCGTGAAATCCAGTCCCAGTCCCGGGTCGTCCGAGACGGAGGCGTAGCCGTTCTCCACCTTCGGGAGCGCCGTCACGATGTCCTTGTACCAGGTGGCGTTGTACGACCTCACCGTCTCCTGGATGAAGGCGTTCGGGACGTTCAGGCTCAGGTGCACGCCCGCCATGAAGGCGATCGGGCCCACGCAGTCGTGGGGTGCGATCGGGATGCCGAACGACTCGGCCATCGTCGAGACGCGCTTGGCCTCGGAGATACCGCCGACCCAACCGAGGTCGAACATACAGATATCGATTGCCTGGCTCACGA
Source organism: Chloroflexota bacterium (assembly GCA_022561735.1). Next base: position 1,283 of record JADFQR010000091.1, read on the forward strand.
ACATCTCCCGGAAAGACCACCGGGTCGATACGTTCTCGCTGGCGATCGTCGGGACGTTGGTGGTACGCCTGAACTGCGCCAGCGCGTCCAGGTTGTCCATCTGGACCGCGTCCTCAAACCACATCGGTTTGAACGGCGTTACCGCCTGGGCGATCTTTATCGCCGAGGGCAGGTTCCACGACTGGCCCATCTCGACGGCGACCTCCATCTGGTCGCCCATCGCCTCGTGGATCAAGCGAAACGGCTCCGTGCCCTTCTCCAGGTCTTCGGCCGATATGAACTGGCCGTTGGTCTTGGCTGCGAACTGTGAGAACGGCCAGATCTTCATCGCCCTGAAACCATCGGCGTACAGGCTCTTGGCGAGGCCCACGGGATCGGTCAGGGCGGAGTGCTCGTCGTCGTACGGCCCGGAAGGGACAAAGTCTGCCGAACCCGCCCGAGGGCCATCGGAGCGATTCATGTAGAACGGGTAGCCGACGCAGGTGGCGTAGACCTTGATCTTGTCCCGACTCAACCCACCAAGCACGTTGTACATCGGCTGTCCCATTCGTTTGCCGAAAAGATCCCACAGGGCGATGTCGATCGCCGAAAGCGCCCGCATTTCCGCCCCACGTGATCGCATGCCGCCGGCCATCTTCGCCAGACTGGCCCAGTGCAAGTCCAGTTGGCTGGCGTCCTTGCCAAGCAAGTACTCTGCTGCATCGGCATGGACGAAGGCGTGTACCGGCTCCGGCGAACCCGGCGATTCACCGATGCCGAACAAGCCGTCATCCGTGTGGATCTTGACAAAAAACAGCCCCCGGTAATCGCCGTGCCGGAAGGTTTCTATCCTGACGATCCTGGGTGATTTCGCCACGAAAGCGGAACCTAAAGCTCTGTCGTTGTTACGGTCAGCTGATCGCTATTCATGAACTTCTCCGTGAAGTCCAACCCCAGGCCGGGGTCATCGGAGACCGAGGCGTAGCCGTTCTCCACCTTCGGGAGCACGGTCACGATGTCGTTGTACCAGGTGGCGTTGTAGGCCCGGACCGTTTCCTGGATGAAGGTGTTTGTGGCGTTCAGGCTCAGGTGCACATCCGCCATGAAGGCGACCGGGCCGACGCAGTCGTGCGGAGCGATGGGGATGCCAAACGACTCCGCCATCGTCGCGATGCGCTTGGCTTCCGATATGCCGCCGACCCATCCGAGGTCGAACATGCAGATATCGACCGCCTGTTTCACAAACATCTCCCGGAAGGTCCAGCGGGTGGATACACCCTCGCTGGCGATGGTCGGGATGTTGGTCGTGCTTCGGAACTGCGCCAGCGCGTCCAGGTTGTCCATCTGAACGGCGTCCTCAAACCACATCGGCTGGTACGGCGTCACCGCCTGGGCGATCTTTATCGCAGACGGCAGGTTCCACATCTGGTGCATCTCTACGGCGACCTCCATCTGGTCACCCATCGCCTCGTGGATCAGCCGGAACGGCTCCGTCCCTTTCTCAATGTCTTCGTGCGAGATGTGCTGGCCGTTGGTCTTTGTGACGAACTGGTCGAAGGGCCAGATTTTCATCGCCCGGAAGCCCTCGGCGTGCAGGCTCTTCGCCAGTCCCACCGGGTCGGTGAGGAAGGCGTGCTGGTCCTCGTACGGTCCGTCCGGCCGGTAGTCCACAGACCCGGGCTCGTAATGTCCGGCCCTGTTCACGCCGTACGAGTAGCCGGCGCAGGTGTTGTAGACCTTGATCCTGTCCCTGCTCAACCCGCCGAGGACGTTGTACGTCGGTTCCTCCATCCGTTTGCCGTACAGGTCCCAGAGAGCGATGTCGATGGCGGACAGGGCGCGCATTTCTGCGCCGCGGGAGCGCATGCCGCCGCACATCTTCGCCAGGTTGTGCCAGTGCCAGTCCAGCTGGCTGGCGTCCTTGCCGAGCAGGTACTCGGAGGCGTCGGCGTGGATGAAGGCGTGTACCGGCTCCGGGGACCAGGACGTTTCACCGATGCCGTAAAGCCCATCGTCCGTGTGGATCTTGACGAATACCAGCTTCGGGTACTCGTCATGGTTGAACGTCTCAATCTTGACAATCTTTGGCGATTTCGCCACGGACGTGGGCCTTTCGTTGAACAGGTCTCTTCTCACGGCGGGAGAGGGCCAGGGTGAGGGGGAAGTCTATTTGTCGAAGACGCTATTCCAGGAGCGTCACCCGGGAAGTTGCTCGTTGGTCTTTGGAACGTCCATCCAACTCACTTCTTCGTCAGATTTCTCCTTGCCGCACACATCGCACCGGGCGCTCCAGTGGCCGCCCGGCGGCATGGCGATGGCCAGGCGTATCGAGGTCTCTTTGCCTTCGGTGGTGATGTGATGCGTCGTCCCGCGAGGGACCCAGACGATGTCGCCCTTGCTCGCGACGAAGGTCTTCCCGCCGCTCAACTCCCAGCGGATCTGTCCGGCCGCCACGTACCACCACTCGTCGAAATCCTTGTGATAGTGGGGATCGTTGCCGCGGCCTTCGGGGTGGGCGAGCAGCGTAGCGATGTTCCGTTCGTCCGACACGATGAACTCGTGCCACTCTTTCTCGCCCGCATGTTTGGCCTGTATCGCCTCGATCGACGTGTGCAGCACGCCCGGCCAATCTGTGTTGTCGATGCGTGGAGGGATCGGCCCCTCGACCGTGTCTGTAATCGTCAGGGAACCCGGGGCTATGACATCAGCGATGCCGAAGACGGGCGCGGCATCTGGAGCGTAGTCGCACACATTGCAGGGAGAGGAGTAGTGCTCGGCAGGAGGTTGTGACACGGCAAGACGCAACGACAGGCCGTCGCCGACGTTCTGAATGTGATGCACAGCGCCGCGCGGCACCCACACCACATCGCCCTCGGTAGCGGTCACAGTTTTCCCGCCCGTGTAGTGCCACTGGAGCGTCCCGCGCATCACGATCCACCACTCGTCAAAATCCTTGTGCCAGTGCGGGATGTTGCCCGAGCCGGGGTCGTTTGCGATGAGCGTTACGTTGTTCCGCTCGTCCTTGATCAACGATACCGACCACGGCGCCGGTCCTTTAGCGTCCACGATGTCCTGGATACGGGTGTGGATCTTGCCGGGCCATTCGTCGCTGTCGACCCGCGGCGGGATCGGACCTTCGACGGTGTCGGCGATCTTGACTTCGCTCGTAACCAAGACATTCTCCGGGACTGGAGTGAGGCACGGGCGCGCCGCCCGCGGCGAGCGCATCTTAACGCCCCGATATACGCAGATATAACCACCACGGCATCCGGAATCCCGGGCGCTCTTCCGGTCTTCAAGCTCGGGCGCTGTTTACACGTTACCGGTGCTACACTGCCGCCGTTATGACGTTTGGAACGCTCATATTTCCGATGCTCATACTGGCGCTCACGGGAATCGTGTTTGTGAACGCCTGGCGCAGCGCTACCCCGGTGCGCGCCTTTCGTGGCAGTTTCATCTGGGCCTTTCTGCTCGTGTTGCTGACTCCGTGGGTGGGCGCGTATTCCGCTGAGTCGGCCGTTGTGAACGGAAGCGTGGCCGGCCTGTTGGGCGTGGGCATGTGGTGGCTGATCCAGACGCGGCTGCGTCCCGCCGAGAGGGTCGCTGTCACCGTAAGGTCAACGAGAAGGTAACCGGCGTCCGCAGGCGGTTTACTCGCCCGCCAGCTTCTTGATCCCGGGACCGTCGAGACGGTAGGCCAGCCACTCATCCATCTGTTCAAACCCCAGCCGGTGATAAAACTCGCGCGTCGGGTTCCAGTCGAGTACCGACAACTCCAGCCGGGCGCAACCGCGTTCCTGTGCGATACGCGCCAGCTCACGCATCAGGTCCGCACCCAGGCCGTGACCGCGGGCGTGCTCCTCAACGTACAGGTCCTCCAGGTGCAGCCCCGGCCTTCCCTGCCAGGTCGAGTAGTTGTGAAAAAACAGGGCGAACCCGACCGGCGTCCCGTCAAGTTCGGCGAGAAGGGTTTCGAACCGCGGCGGATCGCCAAACCCGTCACGCAAAACGTCAGCCTCGGTTAGCCGGACAATTTCTGGGGATTCCTTCTCGTACACGGCGAGCGACCGGACAAGCCGGACGATAGTGGCCGCATCATCTGGAACGGCGAAACGTACCTGTGTGTTCGGCATAGGCTCAGGCTACCTCACGCTTTTGTTCTCACGGCGAGTCATTTCGGGGGGGCCAGTTACGAAGCATATGGCGAGCATGTCGAAGTGAATTTCGCCGCCGGCCGGCGATCGCACGGGCACGCCCTGCCCTCCAGAAATCGTTCCTGTCCTCCTCAATAATTCCTCTCACCCCGAACCCGAAACCTGTGACCCCGAATTTGATTTCTGCCATCCTGAGTTCGATTCCGGTCATCCTGAACTCGATTCAGGATCCGTTCAAGTATCGTGACCTCGCGATGCCGGGGGACGAAACATGATGGCCGTTCTTAACGCCCTTATGTGTGCGTAACCGGCGGCCTTGAGCGGCGTGTGAGGCGGCACAAGCGCGCATTCTCTCCCGGTTTCGCGGCCGGTACGGCCGTACGAGGACGGTCTTTCTCGACGCGACCCTGGAGGTGCAGGAAGCGACGCGGGAAGAAATGCGGCTCAAGCAATGGCGTCGTCAATGGAAGGTCGATCTCGTCGAAAGAAGCAACCCGTGACGGTGGGTTCTAGCGGATCCTGAATCGAGTTCAGGATGACTGGATTAAGTTCAGGTGGCGGGATTAAGCCCAGGATGACGGGATTGAGTTCAGATGACGGGATTAAGTTCAGGTTGGGCATATGTACCCAGGATTGCGGGACTCAAGTCCAGGTTTATTTCT
>JADFQR010000092.1 GCA_022561735.1 Chloroflexota bacterium
GGGCGTCCGCAAGATTCTTGAAAAGCGGGTGAGTTCCTTTGGACTGGCCGAGCCTACGATTCAATGGCTCGGCAATCCCCCGGACCGGATACTGGTCCAGTTGCCCGGCCTCAGCGGCGCGTCTATCGCCGTAGGGTTTGACGGGAATACCGTGACCGAGGAAGAGTTCGAGGCGTTCCTGCAGTCTGCAGAGGTTGGCCATCCTGAGGCGACGGTCAACGTCGACGATAACCAGCTGATCGCGCAGATGGACGAGCTTCGCCCCGCACAGCGCGATTTTGAAGGCAATATCACCACCCCCGCGGAGGGCGACCAGATCAGGCGGTTGTTGGAGGACCTGTTCCCCGTCACGGCCGTGATCTCGTTTGCCGCCCTGGACCCTCTCACCGGCGAACTTCCGGTAATCGATCAGCCGGACACGGATGAGGGAACAACGACCCAGGGCGACGCCATCGCCCCGCAACCCGCGCCAACGCCTTCCGCTGACGGAGGCGACCCGGGCGATCCCACTCCCGGCGATACCACCGACGCGCCGGCAGACGCAACGGACACCCCCGACGACGGAGACGCTGAAGCTCCGGACGATATCACCCCGGCCCCGGCCGTCCCCGAGATCACCATCGCCCAGATCCAGGCGGTACTCACCGGTATCGGTCTTTCGGAAGCGTTTGTCGAAGAAATCGGCGATAACGCCTGGTCCATAGAGATACTCAGCGTTCGCGCCCCGGAACTCGACGATGAAGACAATCCTCTGCCGACCATCATCGACGAGGCCCGGGATGCCCTGGAGGATCTGAGTCCGCTGGCGCTGTTCGCCACCGTCGGGGCCATCAACCAGTACGTGGTTGGTGGCGGGGTGCAGGAAGCCAAGCACCTTATCGGGCAGACGGCCCAGCTTGATTTCAGAGAACGCGTGTGCGGCAGCCTGGCTCCGCCGACGCCCGACACAGTGTGGCCGCCTGATGGCATGTCGACAGTCGAATGGCTTACCGTTCGCTGCACCGACCCGACCTACTGGAGCCCCCCTTACGGTGGCGGCGAGCAGGATATCGACATCCAGGGCTCAGACCTGACAGACGCATTTGCCGGCACTCAGCCCGGCGTGTCCGGCCCGGTCGTCAACATCTCCTTTAACGACCACGGCTCGGACGTGTTCTGCGACGTGACCGGAAGGATTTCCCGTGCGACGAGCCAGGACGTGCTCGCCATCTACCTGGACGGGGAGGAGCTGGTGGCGCCGTCGGCGTCGACCGCGATCTGCAACGGCCAGGCCTTCATATTTGGCAACTTCACCGCCGAGCGAGCTCGCACCGTCTCCATCCAGTTGCGGTCCGGTTCACTTCCGGTGGAGCTGGAGCTGATCCAGGAACGCAACGTGGACGCAACGCTCGGCTCGGACTCGCTCAAGAAGAGCATGATCGCCGGGGCCATCGGGCTGGCGCTGGTACTGACCTTCATGGTGCTGTACTACAAGATCCCGGGAGTGGTCGCCTCTCTCGCCCTGATCCTTTATGCCGTTGTGCTACTGGCGCTGTTCAAATTAATACCGGTCACGCTCACCCTTTCCGGCGTGGCGGCGCTGATCTTATCGATCGGCCTGGCTGTAGATGCCAACATCCTGATCGCGGAGCGCACCAAGGAAGAACTGCGCATGGGCAGGGCGCTGCTGGCCTCGATCACCACCGGATTTGACCGTGCGTGGCCGTCGATTCGCGACGGCAACCTCTCGACAATAATCACCTGCGTCGTCCTCTTCTGGTTTGGCGACCGGCTTGGCACGAGCTTGATCCAGGGATTCGCCCTCACGCTCGGCATCGGCGTTCTCGTGTCGATGTTCACGGCGTTCTTCGCCAGCCGGGTGATCATGCGGTCTATCGCAGGCACACGGCTCGGCAACAGGCTTGATTCGTTTGTGCCGGTTGGAACCATCGGCGTTGACCGCCCGGTCGGGGTAGGGGAATAGGCCGATGATCGATTTCATAGGAAAACGCATCTGGTTCACCAGCGCGTCCGCCATCCTGGTGATAGCTTCGATATTGTTGCTCACCGTCGGGCCCGGCCTGAACGAGGGCATCGACTTCACCGGCGGAACCTCGACGTCCCTCCAGTTTGACGACAGGAGTGTCCAGACCGACGACGTCCGTACCGTCTTTTCAGCCGCCGGGTTAGGCGACGCCATCATCCAGAGCACCGGTGACGGCAGCTTCTTTATCAGGACCGGCGTCCAGAACGATGACGTCCAGGACGATGTGCTGGCTGCGCTGGAACGTGGCTACGCCGGCGCATACACGCGCACAGAGGTGACGACGGTTGGGAAAAGCGTCGCCGACGATACGGTAAGGAACTCCATCCAGGCGATAGTTGTCGCCGCAGTCTTCATAATCCTGTTCCTGTTCTGGGCGTTCCGGGCGGTCTCATCTGCCTACCGTTACGGGCTCGCCGCGGTGATTGCGCTCGCCCACGATGTGATTCTGACCCTGGGCCTGTTCGTCATCCTCGGCCAGCTGATTAACGCAGAGGTCAACGCATCGTTCATCGTTGGCACGCTGACCGTGATCGGCTACTCGGTAAACGACACGATCGTCGTTTTTGACCGGATTCGTGAAAATGTTCAACTGGGCGGTGGACGAACGTTCAGGGCTGTGGTGAACCAGTCACTCAACGAGTCGCTGATGCGTTCACTCGCCACCAGCTTCACGACCGCCCTTGTAATCGTGGCCATGCTCCTGTTCGGTGGTGAGACACTGCGCGACTTCCTGTTTGTACTTCTCGCCGGCGTTGTGGTCGGGACCTACAGCTCGATCTTCATCGCCGCCCAGATACTTGTCTTCTGGGAGGAACGGGGCTTCTTCGGACGCCGCCGGCCAGCAGAGGCGAACTAGACGCCCTGTTCCCCGGTAGCCTGAAGTCACTCCGGCGCGCGCTCCATACTCCGGGCGGACTCGCAGCGGCATAATGACCGGTGTCGCGACCTGCGACCGGCCGGAGCTTGTGAGACGTACCTGGCTGTGGCGCGTCCCGGGCCGGGAGGAAACGGAATAATGCACATCGGCGCACACGTATCTGCGGCCGGCGGACTCCCGAAGGCCGTCGGCCGGGCTATCGACATTGGCGCCGAAGCGATGCAGATATTTGTCTCATCCCCGCGTGCATGGCGTTTCAAGGCGCCGGAGGACGCGCTGGTCGAGAAGTTCAGGGAGGCGTCCGAGGCCGCCGGTATGGGGCCGACGGTGTTTCACGGCATCTACCTGTGCGCGCTCGGCTCCCAGGATGACGCGCTGGTTGAGCGCAGTATCGAATCATTGACGAATCACCTGCAGACGGCGGAGCGTTGCGGCGCGCTGGGCGTCATCTTCCACCCGGCCAGTCACCGCGGGGCCGGATTTGAGGCCGTGCTGGACAGGTTTGTCGATGGCGTGAAGCGTGTACTGGACGCATCGCCCGGTGACGCCCTGCTGATGCTGGAGAACAGCGCCGGCGCGGGAGATCACATCGGCTCCAAGTTTTCCGAGCTGGGAGCCATCATCTCCGCCGTCGGCAGTGACCGGTTGCACGTCTGCCTTGATACCCAGCACGCCTGGGCGGCCGGCTACGAGTTGAACAAAGAGGACAAGCTCGACGAGATGCTCGCCGAGTTTGACCGGGAGATCGGCCTGGACCGCCTGAGCGCCATACATGCCAACGACTCGATGCGGCCGCTTGGCTCCGCCGTAGACCGGCACGACAACATTGGCGAAGGCGAGATCGGCGTGGAAGGCTTCAAGTTGATCATGTCCCGTCCCGCGCTGGCGGACGTGCCGATGTATCTGGAGGTCCCCGGGTTTGAAAAAGGCGGGCCGGACGCGAAGAATGTGGAACTTCTCAAGAAGGCCAGGGCGGACGCCGGTGTAGCTGGATGAACCCCTGGAGCGCAGCATAAAGATGCGTCCCATCTCCCTTGAAGCGTTTGAAGAGCTTGTTGCCGGGGCGCTTGAAGGACTGCCGGACGAGTTTCTTGACCGGTTGGACAACGTCGGTATTGTTGTCGCGGACCGGCCTACTCAGGAACAGCGCAGATACCACGGCCTCGGTCCCCGGGAGACGCTGCTCGGGCTTTATGAAGGGGTGGCGCTGACGGAACGAGAGAGCTACGGCATGGTGCTCCCGGATAAGATCACCATCTTCCAGAGGCCGCTGGAGGAGCTCTCCGAGGACGAGGAAGACCTTGTTTACCAGGTGCAGGTCACGGTCGTGCACGAGATCGCACACCACTTTGGGATTGACGACGACCGGCTCCACGAACTCGGGTATTAGGACGACACTAAACGTAGACTGCGGGCTCTTTGACTTCGATCTTCATCATGGTGTTTGACGGTCTTCAGCCGTTACAGATCACCCCGGAGCTGATGCCGCGCCTGGCCGCTTTCGCTGATACCGGCGTGCGCTTTCAGAGCCATCACCCGGTGTTCCCGACGGTCACGCGCATCAATGCGGCGACCATGGTCACGGGCCGGTACCCGGGAGGCCACGGCCTTGCGGGGAACCTGATGGTGATGCGTGAGCTGGACCCGGCCGAGCCTTTCGCCGTGCTTGAACACGGTCTTCGCCGCCTTTCCGAACGTAGCGGCGGGCGCGTTCTACTGTCACCTACGCTGGCGGAATTGCTGACGCTACACGGGAAACAGTACGTGGCGGTCGGGGTGGGGACCACCGGCAACGCGTTCGTCCACAACCCTCACCCTGCACACTCAAACGGAGCAACAATCCACCCGGAGTTCTGTCTGCCGGATGAACTGTATCCGGAGATTCTCAGGCGTTTCGGTGACTGGCCGGACGAGGAGTATCCGAACGCGCCCCGGGTGCAGCATGCCGGGCGTATCCTGACCGAGTACGTCATGTCCGAGCGGCAGCCGGACGTTGCGCTGCTATGGTCATCGGAGCCGGACAAGTCTCAGCACCGGGATGGCGTCAACTCTGAGCTCGGCAAACAGGCGTTGTCGGTCGCTGACACCGAGTTTGGCCGAATCCTGGACTGGCTGGAAGAAACCGGACGACTCGCGGAGACGGACGTTCTGGTCCTCTCGGACCACGGTTACTCGACCATCACCGAGGTGATCCCGGTGGAGGCGATGGTCCGCGACGCCGGGTTCCCCGCCACGGGCGAGGGCGGCGTGATCGTCGCTCCCAACGGAAGCTCGGTGATCTTCTACACGAACCCGCCCGGCGGGGACACGGCGGACCGCCTCGCCGCCTGGCTTATGACGCAGCCGTGGTGCGGTGCGCTCCTGTCATCTGAAGCCGCCGGCGATATCGAGGGAACGCTTCCACTGGAGCTGTCTGGCGGTGACGGTGAGCGTGCGCCCGACCTTGCGATGTCCTTCGCATGGAACCATGACGTGAACGAGCAGGGCGTGGCCGGCCATGTTTTCTCGTCCGGCGGCGCGCCCGGCGCCGGACAGCACGGCTCGATGAGTCCACACGAGATGCGCAATACGTTGATCGCAGGCGGGCCGAGCTTTAAATCCGGCCTGGTGACCGGGGCGCCGTCCGGAAACGTTGACCTCGCTCCAACAATCCTCGCACTACTCGGCTTGCCGGGCGGTGAGATGATGGACGGGCGCGTCCTGATCGAGGCGCTGATCGGGGGTCCGGAGCCGTCCGAACTGGCGGTGATGTCCGAGCATCATTCGGTGCATCGCGCCGTATCGGGCGGCACCTACCGTCAGATGGTCCGGACGTCCCGCGTCGGAGACACCCTGTACCTGGATGAGGGCGCCGCGCGACTGGAGTAGCGGCGCCTTTTGCGGCGGGCAGCGGCCTCAGGCTTTGGCAGGCTTTTGGGCCCTATCCCTAGGTACCTGGCAAGCGTCCTGAGGCACTCGGCAATCGTCCTGAGGCTCTCGACAGCGTCCTGCCTGAGGCTCTCGGCCGCGTCTCTGAGGCTCTCGAAGGACCGGGCCCGGGTGCAGGTTTGACTTCGAGACCGCACAAACTCGTTAAGGCCCT
>JADFQR010000093.1 GCA_022561735.1 Chloroflexota bacterium
GTCGTGACCGCCGTTCTCGCCCTGCTGTTCTTCGACAATGTTCGATACCACCTCGGCTGGTCGGCGCTTCCGTTAGCGGCGTGGACCGCTGCGGCGGTCATCATCCTGAACGTCAAGCCGCGTTTGATCGCCACGCACTGGCGGTACACCGTAGCGGTCACGTTTTTGGGATTGGCGGTCGTCGGCGTACTGGGCGCAATCCAGACGCCCGGTTATTTCGCCAGCAGCGCCACCATCAACCAGTCGCTGGGCGGGTCCTTTGGCAACGCCATCACCCGCTGGCCGGCAGAGTGGTCCGTCAACGGGGGAACGGCGAGTCAGATCACACTTGCCGCCGCCCGGATCGTCGTCCTCATCGTCATCGCCGCCGCCGTCACGCGGCCTCGCCAGGCGCTTACCGGCCTCCGCCTTGCCGGTACCGGCCTTGTGGCGCTCGGAGTGCTGCTTATCGCCGCAGGCGCTGGCCTGCTGACGCGCTTTTCTGAGTGGCGTGCCGCTCGACGGGAGGCCAGGCGAACGGCCGAGGATCTTGAGAGCGCATCAGCGGCGATGGGCACCGAGGCCGAACAGATAGAACACCCTTCGTTCGTCACAGGCAAACCTGATCCGCCGCTCGCCGGGAACGTTACGCCGGAGATGAGCGTCGTAGACGATTCCGAGAATCCTGTCCCCGGGACCGGCGTAACCGATATCGAAGCCCCGGCCGACGACGAAGCTGCGGACGATGACCCGGACGGCCTGAATCCGCCCCTCGTTCCGGTTCTGCCACCCTTCCTCCACGTCCCCCCGTTCGTCTGGCCACTCCCGTCCGTCGGCATACTCAAGACCGCGCCGTCCGGCGGGATTCCCGAGTCAGAAATCGAAGCAACCTCGGAGCTGATCGTCGAGTCCCTGGCCGAACACGGGATTGAGGTCTCTGTTGGTGAGGTCAGGGTCGGTCCTCGGGTGACGATGTACGGGCTGGTGCCGGGCTGGGGCCGCGGTCGCGGGTCGCGTGAGGTCGCAGCGGTGGCCGGGGAGGCGGGAAAGCCGGCGCCCGGACGCCAGCGGGTAAGGGTTGACAACATCCTGGCGCGTGAAAAAGACCTGGCGCTTGCCCTCGCGTCTCCCAGCCTGCGCTTCGAGGCGCCGGTGCCGGGAGCTTCGCTTGTCGGCATCGAGGTGCCGAACTCGGTGCCGTCAGCGGTCACGCTGCGCACCGTCATGGACTCGGATGCGTACAAGGAGTTCGAGGCTGACGCACCGTTGCCAGTTCCGCTCGGCGTTGGCAGCGGCGGCGAGAACATCATTATCGATCTGACCCGCATGCCCCACCTGCTGGTCGCGGGCGCCACCGGGTCCGGCAAGAGCGTGTGCATGAACAGCATCGCCACCGGCCTCCTGATGAGCCGCACGCCGGAACAGGTCCGTATCGTGATGATTGACCCCAAACGCGTCGAGCTGACGCCGTACGCCGGCGTGCCGCACCTGTACGCGCCGCCGGTTGTTGAGCCGGACGTTGCTGTCGGGATACTGAAGGCGCTCGTGGAGGAGATGACGGACCGCTTCAAAGTGCTTGAAAGCGCCGGGGTCCGTAACATCATTTCCTACAACGACCAGGCCGTGACGAAGATGCCCTACCTGGTCATCATGGTGGACGAGCTAGCGGACCTGATGCTGTCCGCCGCATCGGAGGTCGAGCGCCTGCTCTGCCGTCTTGCGCAACTTGGCCGCGCAACCGGTATTCACCTGGTCATCGCCACCCAGCGACCGTCCGTTGACGTAGTGACCGGGCTGATCAAGGCTAATTTCCCCAGCCGCATCTCGTTCAGCGTGAGCTCGCAGATCGATTCCCGGACGATCATCGACGGCGTTGGAGCGGAGAAGTTGCTTGGCAAGGGCGACATGCTGTTTCTGCCCATCGACCGGCCGAAGCCGCTGCGCATCCAGGGTGCGTTCCTCGGTGATTCAGAAGTCGCCGCCGTGGTCGATTTCTGGAGGGCGGTCAAAGGCCCCAGGCTCCCGTCCATCGAGCCGGCGACAGCCTCGGCCGACACCGGTAATTTTGGCGATGGCGGCCACGACGGCGATTCGCTGTTCGACCGGGCGAGCGAGATGGCCGGCGCGCACAAAACCCTCTCCGTGTCACTGCTGCAGCGCCGGCTCCGCATCGGTTACCCGCGCGCCGCCCGGCTTATGGATGAACTGGAAGAGGCAGGCGTCGTTGGCACGGGTGAGCCAGGAAAACCGCGGCCCGTTCTCTAGGCGTCGGGGCTTCCAGCGGGCAACGAGAGCGTCATTGTGCCGGGGCATCATCCCGGGACGTTGTTTGGCCACAGGTGAACGGCGGGTCTCTGGCGTGATTGGCCGGTGTCAGCCCCCAGCGCCACTTCCCAATGCCATCCTCCGGGAAAGCGCGGTAACCTTGGATAGAGGTCGCCCGTGACGAATATCACTCCACTGTTCCCAGGTCAGGATCTTCCTGACGGCGCAGAACCACGTGAGCTTGACCTCGAAGGCGTTCGGGAGACCTGTCTCGCATGTGGCGGGTCGCTGCTGGACAGCCCTACCTACGACCGCTACCTGGTCTGCCCGCGCTGCCGGTTTCACTACACCATGTCCGCACGGCGGCGGGTCGAGATGCTCGCCGACGCCGGAACCTTCCACGAGACCTCGCGCTGGATCAGGTCACTCGATCCGCTCTCGTTCTCTGCGAGAGTTCCCTACCGGGACAGGTTGCTCCGGGACCAGGACCGCACCGGGCTGACCGAGGCCGTGATAACCGGGGTCTGCACGGTCGGTGGGACGCCGACGATCCTGATCGTCCTGGACTTCGGCTTCCTTGGCGGAAGCATGGGCCTTGTCGTGGGAGAAAAGGTCGCCCTTGCGCTGCAACTGGCTGCGCGCAAGCGTTACCCGGCCGTCGCCGTCATCAACAGCGGCGGCGCTCGCATCCAGGAAGGCGTCCTTTCGCTCATGCAGATGGCGAAGACGACCGTCGCCGCCAACGAGATGCACCGGCGCGGCGTTCCCCTGATCTCGGTCCTCGGAGACCCGGCGACGGGGCAGGTCTACGCCTCGTTCGGCACGCAGGCTGACCTGATTTTTGCGGAGCCGGGCGCACACGTGGGGTTCGCTCCGTTCCGGGCCGTCAAAGAACATGCCGGCGCCTCGTTAACCGCCGGTCAGCACACGGCGGAGGTCCACTTCCGGAACGGCATGCTCGATGGCGTGGTCGACAGGGAGCGGATCAAGCACGTCGTCTCCACCGTGCTGGAACTCTTGAGGCCGGAGTTCCGGCTCACCAAGCGACGCCGCGGCCGGCCGCCGCGGACACGTCCGCGGCGCATGGAAGCGTGGGAGATGGTGCAACTCGCCCGTCACCCGGAGCGTCCGACGGCGCGCCATTTTATTGACCATGTGTTCGCCAATCTCGTGGAACTTCACGGAGACCGGCAGTACGCCGACGCGTCGGAGGTCATCACCGGCGTAGCGCGGTTGGCCGGGCAGTCGGTCGTGGTGATCGGGCAGGAGAAAACGCCGCCGAGTGGCATCGTCTCGTCCTCGGAAGACGACACGCCGACGGGCCTGTCCGCCAGCGGCTCAATCACGCCAGAGGGTTTCGGCAAGGCGCGTCGCGCCATCCGGTTCGCTGACCGGTTCAACCTGCCGATCGTCATCCTCGTGGATACGCCCGGGTCTGCGCTCGACCTGGAGGCGTGGGAGCGCGGCCAGGCGCACGCCATCTCGCAGACAATATCGACCCTCCTGGACGTCGAAGTCCCGACCATCTCCGTGTTGATCGGTGAGGGCGGAAGTGAAGCGGCGCTCGCGTTCGCCGTGACGGACCGCGTGTTGATGCTCCAGAACGCCATCTACACGCCCATATCCCCTGAACGTGCGGCGGCGGCGGAGCTGCGGGATTCGAGCGCCGCCGAGCAGGTGGTTGACGCGCTTCGGCTGACCTCCGTAGACAGTCGCCGGATGGGCATCATTGACGACATCGTGAGGGAGCCTGACGGCGGGGCGCACCGCGACCCGTTGGAGGCGGCACGCCTGCTCAAACGGGCGCTGATGATCGAGATTACGGAGATCGTGGAACGGCATCGCCGGACGCTCGTTAGACGCCGCCATCGGAAGTACAGGCACATCGGAGAGTCCGGCCGGCCGTTCCGGTCCGCGCTAAGGCGCGAGTTGACCGTCTGGCGGAGGGCCCTTGGCGCCAGCGTCCGCGCCCTGAGAACCAGCGCCGATGCCGAGGTTCCGGTGAGTTCCGGCGCGGACGCCGAGCCGGACGACTAAAAGCCGGCGTTGCGGAGCCGGGTTGGACCCGTGAAAAGCGGCTGAGAGGCTCAACTGAGGCAACGCGCCCCCAAATGAAAACCCCGGCGGGGGTATCAAAATGATCGCCCCATCGGGGCCAGCACGAACCGCTCTATCGCCTCCGCGACGCCGTCTGAATCCACGTCGCCCACCGATTCCCTGGCCGCGGCGCGCACATCATCGGACGCTCCGCCCATCGCAACCGGCAGTCCCGCCACGTCGAACGCCTCGATGTCGTTGAGGGAGTCGCCCACGAACACCACGCCTCCAAGCGAAACCCCGAGCCGCTCCGCCCAGCTTCGCAGCCCGGAACCCTTGTCGATGCCGCGCCGGGTGTAGTTCAAGTACCAGCGTTCTCCGCCGTGACCGAGCGAAAGAATGGTCGATACGCCGTCGGGAGCCAGCGCCATCGCGTCCCGGACCGCACGCTCTTGCCGTTGCGGCGCGGCATTCCGGTCTGCCGTTGAGGTGGCGATCACCGTTATCTCCCACCGGTCAATGTCCGCCACCCTTCGCACCATGTGCCATCCGTCCACGGCAAAGAACCGCATCTCGCTATCTCTCTCAAGCGCTGTTGTGATCCGCAGTGCGTCCTCCGGGGCGATGAGATGGGCCTCGATAGTCGTGTTGGTTGAAGGGTCCAGCAGCCGCGCTCCGTTGTCCGATATCTGCGGAGTCGTCAACCCGAGCTCCCGGGCGTACCGGGCGACATCCGCAGGCTCCCGCCCGGAAGCGATGGCGACCGGGACAACGGCCGCGGCTTTACGCACCGCCGCCGCCACGCGGGGGGAGAAGCGCTCGTTCCGGTCCAGAAGCGTTCCATCCAGGTCCAGGACCAGCCCGGTCGCCCGCCAGGGGCCGGACCGCCTCGCGTGGTCTATGTCAGCACCTCGAACTGGCCTTCCGGCTCCCCGCCGGAGATCACCCGCCGGGCGTTCTGGTACGAAAATACCAGAGCGCGCTCCACGCGTTCCTCGCTGGAACCGGCGAGGTGCGGCGTGACCACTACGTTGTCCATCGACAGCAGGGGATTGTCCACGGGCGTCGGCTCCTCCTCAAACACATCTAGCCCGGCGGCGCGTATCTGCCCGTCGTTCAGCGCATCGATAAGGTCAGCCTCGTTCTGAACCGGCCCGCGGCAGGTGTTGATGAAGATCGCAGACTCCTTCATCAGCGAGAAGGCGCGGGCGTTCATGAATCCCCGCGTCTCCGAGTAAAGCGGCACGTGCACCGTGACGATGTCCGAGGTCTCAAGCAACTCTTCGAACCCGACGCTGCGCACATCCAGCTCCGCTTCCACCTCGGCCGGGATCGTCGCTGTGTCGAAATAGATCACCTCGGCAGGCCCGAACCCGCGCACCATTCCGGCCACGAGCCGGCCGATGTTGCCGAGCCCGATGATCCCGATCGTCTTCCCTCCGATCTCGAACACGCCGGACCGCACCGGCTCCCGCCATGTGCCGTCGCGGACGCCCTCGACACCCGGTATGAACTTGTGCTGCACCGCCAGCATAAGTCCCAGTGCGTGCTCGGCGACCGACCGCGCGATCTGCGGCGAGTTGTTCGCCACGAAGATGCCCTGCTCACGGACCGCAGGCACATCAATCCGGTCATACCCGGCGCTCATCAACTGGAGCATCTTCAGCTTTGGAAGTTGCAAGAGCTCATCGTGC
>JADFQR010000094.1 GCA_022561735.1 Chloroflexota bacterium
CTGTTGATCATCGTAAGGGCGGGGCTTCCTCTGCCCATACGGTCGATTCGATACCGAAAAACTAAGGCGCAGCCGTGGCCACTGGAGGAACAATTGCCGGCGGTGCTTCCGACGGTGTGAATTCGCCCGTCACAGCATCCACCCACGCCGAGACGACTCCCGCCGGGAGATTCCAGGACACGTTCCACACAAGGTCTCGACCGTCGCCCGTCAGTGTATTGGCCCTCAAATCGCCATCCGGCCAGTGATTTCTTGCCAGCGCCAACACCGACTCGGGGTCGATCATGAGCGCCGCCAGGTCCAGCCCCGTGGTCGGATGCCCGAGCAGGGGTGAGACTTCAACCACTACTACCCGCCACTGTTCCGGGCTCTCCCCCACGTCGGCGAAGACATTTATGCCCTTCGTCGCAGCGGCATCGGTAAAACGGAAAGTGATGCTATCGGTCGAAATATTTAACTGGCGGAGAACACTCTCGGAAACCATCTCCCGCACCAGGGAGCGCGCATCATCGGCAAGCGCCACGATCTCCAGCGCGTCGGCTTCCGGTACGGTCGGGGATTCGACTGAACCGCAGCCGGCGATAAACGCGGACACAAGCGCGACCCATACGGCTGTGATCGCCCACCGCTTCCACTTTTGAAGGATTCCCACGCAAGCCCCACCCTCATTTCCGCAGGATAGCCGCCTCGCGATTCAACCACAACACCCTCCAGATGGGACGCCATTCGCGCTCGGGCGCACGGCATACGCGCCTGCGCCCGGTAACCATTACTCGCCCTTCAGCATCATCGCCGCGACTTCCCGGCCCATGCGGATGCTGTAGTTGGTCCCGCGATCTTCCGGGTAGATCTGCGTCGTGTTCGCCAGGAACAGGTTGTTTATCGGGGTCGGATGCTCCGGTATGCGCTGGGAGTAGTTCATGCCTATCACCGGCTGGGCGGCGCTCACCTTGTTGTGATGGACACGTTTAATCCATGACCTGTCGAACGATGGGTTGAAGAGTGACAGGTACGGCAGGTACACCTCGAGAAGATCATCGGAGGACATCAGGTAAAGCCTGTCCTGCCGATCAAGGTAGTTGGTGAGGTAGAGCACGTTGCTGCCGCCGTACATCTCTGCCGGCATCAGGTTCGTGTGCTCGATGATCCCCAGGAACGGCACCTCGTGGTCGGCGATGTTCATCCAGTAAACCGATGTCAGCGGGTGGGTCATCTCCAGGATCAGCACCACTGCGCCCATGTATTCGACGCCGCTCAACTTTTTGGCGTATGTGTCGGGCAGGTCGACAAGCTCCGGGAACGCGTAGGACGGCACCGTCGCAAGGATCAGATCGAAGCGCTCCTCCGTCTCCGTGCCATCCGGGTGTTTCACGCGCAGGCCGTTCGCCGTTCCGTTTTCAACCAGCACACGGGTAACCGGCGTATCGAGACACACCTCGCCGCCTTTTGACTTGATCCGCTGCACCAGCGTGTCGAACACCTCGTCAAAGCTATTGACCGGGTAGCCAAGTTTTTCCCGTCCAAACCGGTCACGGGAGGCGAACCGGGTATGGATTTTGCTCCAGAACCACGGCATTCCGACGTTCTCAAAGCGATCCCCGAACTTCCCGCGCAGCAGCGGCTCCCACACCTTTTCGTAGATGGAACTCCCGGCGTTCTCCCGGATCCACTCCGCGGCCGAGACGTTCTCCAGGCTGCGCCAGTCCTTCATGCGCTGGAGCTTTTTTGCGACCATCCCGAGACGGATGCGGTCCCGCAGCGACAGGGCGCCAAACCGGAGAAGATCTAACGGGCTGCTCCACGGATACACCTTTCCGTTGGTGTATATCCCAACGGTGGAGGGTATCCAGCGCATCGACCCGGCAATGCCCAGCTCGTCCATCAGGTCAAGGATCGCTTTGTCGTTCGTGAACAGGTGGTGGTAGCCGCGCTCCAGCCTTCCGCCTCCGACCTCGATCGTCGACGCCTGTCCGCCCACGAATGGCGCGGATTCGTACACGGTGACGCCGTGGCCGGCGCGCCCGAAATCGTACGCGGCCGCGAGTCCCGCAGCGCCAGCCCCGATCACTCCGATTCTCATATCGCCGCTATCACGTCTCTGGGTATCACGATTCTGGATTTCACGTATTCAAAACTCTCATTTCGGGATTTCATGTCACCGGCCCTGTCGGCGCCGGTGACGGCGGCGTCCCTGACGAATCCAGGCCGTCCTCTGCACCGGGCGCTTCCTGGGTACCCGGGGTGTCCTGGGTATCCGGGGTATCGGGGGCATCCGGCTGGCCGAGCGTTGACCGGCCAAGCAGCGCTCGCAGGGACACGTGGTCCAGCATGATCACGAGCAACCCGAGCAGCGTCACCGGCAGCAGCAACGCGATGTGCGCCGTCAGCACGTACGCGCCGGCCTCCGCATCGCCGACACCGAGCGCCACAAGCGTGGCCGCTCCAAAGAAGTTGAACGGTCCGACTCCGCCCGCGGTCGATGGCACCACGAGCGCGAGGTTCGCTATCGCCATGAACAACCCGAGGGCGGCGATCGTTTCTACGCGCCCGCCGAATGCGGATTCGATGTCGAACCCGAGCGAGATCACGTAAAGCATCGCCAGCTCTGACGCCCATATCGGGAGTGACAGCAGTAGCACGGAGACGAGGGCCCGTGGCGTCCGGACGACGGTGAGCCCTTCCAAAAGTCTCGCTGCGAGGCCCAGGATGCGGGTCCGCAACGGGGTCGGCACGAAGAAGAGCAGGCGTGCGATCAGCGACACCACGGTCGCACCTTCAAGGACGACGATCGCGCCGATGATGGCGGTGACGCCGATGAACGGAAGCACCGATAGCGCAAGCAACACCGGAGTGCCGCCCGGCAGGTCATCCGCCACGCGACCAAGCAGGTCACCGACCGGCAGCACCCAGACGGCCGCTATCACGAAGAACAGGACGAAAACGTCAAACACACGCTCAACGGCAACAGTCCCGAACGCCGCCGCCGGGTTCACGCCCTCCCGTAGCCCAACGTAGTAGGAACGCACAACTTCACCGAGCCGGACCGGGAGGATGTTGTTCGCCATGTACCCGACGGCTACCACCGGAAACAGGGAGCGCCGCGGGCGGCCGATCAGCGGGTGGAGCAGGTAACGCCAGCGCAGGCTTCGGAAGTAAACAGCGGCCAGGTAGAAGAGCAGCGCCGGAGCGATATACCAGAAATTCGCCTCGCGCACGACATCGCCGATCTCGTCGAACGGCAAGAACAGTAACGCGAATATGGTCAGGAAGACCGCGCTGACCAACAGCCCGGCCCAGACTTTTCGCTGGGATATCACCGTTTCATCCTACTGCTCGTAACACTCCCGGACGCGTCCGTTGGTGCGCTCCGCTACACATTCCTTGGATGGGCCGGTGCGCTTCCCGGAATATGTCTGGGCCCGGGAAACGTTCACTCCAGCGCGCGTAGCGGGATGTCCCGGTCAAAGTAGACGAACGCGTCTTCAGACCCGATCGGCTGCGACATCTCCCGAAACACGAAGAAGTTGAGCGCGTTCCGCCAGCGCGTCGGGCGGACCAGCGTGTTCAAGAACTGGCTCCATGTCGTGTTTTTGTACGTTTCAGGGAACCACTGCCTGTGGGGGAACCTGCGTCCCTCGGTGAAACCGTCCACGAACGCGGGTTGCGCGATGGTCTCGTTACGCGTGTGTATGACCGCCACAGACGAATCGGACGGACCTTCGGGCCGGGAGAATCCGAGGTTCGGATAAGAGACCTGTGTGTAGTCGCGGAGATACCAGGTCCACGGCCAGGTGAAACCGCTCGAACCGTCGATAGTTATGCGCAGGCCTGACCCGTCTCCCGTCAGCGTCGCTGCGGCCTCAATCTCCCGGGCCAGTCCGGCCAGCGCCGGTGAAGTCTGCGTGTAAACGAGCAGCTCGTTCGGGACATCAGGGTCCTCGAACGAGGCGATCCATCCGGTCCTGACCGTGAGAATCGCCATCAACCCCACCACCGTCACGCCAACCACGCCCCACGTCTGGCGCGTGCCGATGCGGCGGGTCAGCCAGAAAAGACCGGCCGCCAGTAATGCCAGGACGCCGAAGAGAACGACGGACCCCGACGCTGCGCCGAGCCCTCCCAGCCCGGGCTGGTCGTCCGTCAGGAATATCAACCGCCAGAGCGTTATCACAGCGATCGGCACTCCGGCGAACACAAAGAGTCCGCCGCGGGACAGGGACGGTTTCCAGTCGAGCGAGGTTACGAGATCGCCGATCGCCTTTCCGGCCAGGAAGATGAACGGCAGGATCACCTGCACTTCCAGCCAGGGCATCTTCTCGCCCGCAGCCGAGTACGCGGCAAACGTCGCCAGCGGCCAGTAGGCCAGGAACCGGGTGAACGCGTCTCCCTTGAAGGCGTAATAGACGGCGGCCACGAGTCCGACCGTCGCCGGAAGGAACTCGTAAACGCTGGTCAGCATCACGTAGTAGTAGGCCGGCTGGTTTCCGCGCGCGACGTCCTGCTGGGCCACCCAGTACCCGAGCCCCTGCCAGATTCCGGAAGCGAGGCCGCCCCAGTTTGTGAACACCGTGCTGTAAAGCACGATAAAAATGCTCGCCGCGATGCCAAAGCTCAGGAGCCACACGCGGCGATTCCAGAGCATTCCGATAAGGAGCGACACGGCAAGCAGGAACACCGTGATCCCTATGGCGACGATTTCACCGGTCCCCTCCGCGGTGCCAAGCGGGAGGCCGGTCGAGGCGTCGTCGTTGGCGAGGGTTAGCCCCACCGCATCCTGGATCAGCCCGGATGCAGCGCCGATCATGGGCAGGGTGATTGTGCCGATGATGACGAGCAGTCCGCCCGCAGGCCCCCACTCAGACAGTTTCCTGTGGCCCCAGATCCAGCCCAGTATGTCCTTGCGAGCGATCACGACCAGCGGGATAGCGACCAGCGTGACGACGATGTACTGCGTTTCCTTGGTGGCAAAGCCAATGGCGACGAGCGCCGCTGTCAGGTACAGGTAACGGGGACGTTGGTCGTCCAGGTAGCGCCAGACCATCGCGACGAGCGCGATCGTCCACACGGCCACGAAGATGTCGTTACGGGCGAACCGGCTGTAGTAAAGGAGCGTCGGCGAGAACGCCAGCATCCCTGCGATCAGCATGGCCGATACGTTGCCGAGGCGCTTGCGCAGAAGCAGCGGCGTGAGGATTAGGGCCGTGCCGAAGAGCGCTGACGCCAGGCGCAACGTGAACTCGTTGTCGCCAAACATGAAGAACATGGCCGCGATTACGTGGAACTGGAACGGGCCATGCATGAGCGGATCGTGGATGTACCCGGACCCGTTGAAGAGTTGCCAGGAAAAAAATCCGTGCAGGCTTTCGTCGTGATGGACCGCTCGGCCACCCAGGTCCCATAACCGCATCAACAGCGCTACCAGGAACAACGACAGGTAGGCGCCGAACTCCCAGCGGAACGGAAGATCACGTCGCCAGCCGCGCCCGCGTTCTGGCGCTGCCTCCGGGATTTCGATGTCCGCGCCGTATGCGGCGTCCAGCCCGGGATCGCCGGTACCGGGCGCCCGGTCCGCCGTATCGGCTTCCACCCAGCGGCCGCCGTCCCAGCGACCGCGCGCTGTAGTCGCCGGAGCAAACAGGGACGCGCGGTCAATCGCGGAGGGGATCGCTGACTCCTCACCGTTCAATGCGTTATCCCCTGCCAACATCAAAAATGACGTAGTCGCGCGGCCCGGGCGTGACCTCCCCGATCCCAACGGGCGGATAGACACGTTCACCGAACTGCAGGAACCGCTCAAGTTCAAGGCCC
>JADFQR010000095.1 GCA_022561735.1 Chloroflexota bacterium
CTGCTTGTACGCGGCCGCGGCTTCGGCGAGTTTCGTGCGCGAATCGTCGCTCAGCTCGCCCGTTTTGCCGATCTCAGCGAGAACTTCCGGGAGATTGGCGGAGGTGTACTCGTGCCAGCCCTTCTCGAACTCCTGGATTCGCGGAATCGGCACGTCGTCAAGGTGGCCGTCCGTGCCCAGGTAGAAGATCGAGACCTGCTGCTCCATCGTGAGCGGAGCTGTCTCGTCCTGTTTCAACACCTCGGTCATGCGCTGGCCACGCTCGAGCTGGTTCCGGGTCGCCACGTCAAGGTCTGCGGTGCCGAACTGGGCGAAGGCCGCCAGCTCCCGGAACTGGGCCATATCAAGCTTCAGCTTGCCCGCAACGTCACGCATGGCGCGCTTCTGCGCCGCGCTGCCCACGCGGCTTACCGATAGTCCGGCGTTCAGGGCCGGCCTGATACCTGCGTTGAAAAGCTCAGGTTCCAGGTAGATCTGGCCGTCTGTGATGGAGATGACATTGGTCGGAACGTACGCCGACACGTCTCCGGCCTGGGTCTCGATGATCGGCAGCGCGGTCATCGACCCACCGCCATGCTCATCGTCCATCCGGGCGGCCCGCTCTAGCAGGCGGGAGTGGAGGTAGAACACGTCACCCGGGTACGCCTCACGTCCCGGAGGCCGGCGGAGAAGAAGGGACATCTGCCGGTAAGCCCATGCGTGCTTCGTCAGATCGTCATACACGATCAGGACGTCTCGGCCCTGGTCCATGAAGTACTCACCCATCGCAGCGCCGGCGAAGGGGGCCAGGTACTGGAGCGGGGCCGGGTCCGACGCGTTCGCAGCAACCACGATTGTGTGGTCAATGGCGCCGTGATCGCGCAGCGTCTGGGCGACCTGCGCCACTTTACCGACCTTCTGCCCGATTCCGACGTAGATGCAGATAACGCCGGTGTCATTCTGGTTGATGATCGCATCGACGCAGATAGACGTCTTCCCGGTGTTGCGGTCCCCGATAACCAGCTCACGCTGGCCGCGACCGACCGGGATAAGTCCGTCGATGCCTTTGATCCCGAACTGCAACGGGATGTCAACAGACTTGCGAACGACCACGTTCGGCGCCAACCGCTCAATGGCCAAGTTTGTCGAGGATTCTATCGGGCCGCGCCCGTCCAGCGGCCGCCCGAGCGAGTCGACGATTCGTCCGATCAGCCCTTCGCCCACCGGCACCTCGGCGATCCGCCCGGTGCTTCGGACCTCGTCGCCTTCCTTAATATGTGTGAACTGGCCAAGGATCACAGCGCCAACGCTGTCCTCTTCAAGGTTCAGCGCCATACCGATCGTGTCGTTCGGGAACTGCAACAGCTCCGTGTAACTGACGTCTGACAGGCCATGAATGGTGGCGACCCCGTCAGCCGCCGACACAACCGTACCGACGTCCACCATCGTCAACTCGCCGCCGAATTCCTCGATCTGGCGCTTGATGACCGAGGCTATGTCCTGTCCTCTGACCGCCATGCGATCTCCTCCGTGGACCCCGTTACGGAGCCCTGTCTTTAAGTAACGCCGCCGGACCCTCTCGATGAGGCCCCCTCACGACGCCTGCCCGAGTTCTGGTACTTGCCGTACCCGCCGGGCAGAGTTGCTTCCTTGTAATACAAACTGTATTTCAGGTCACTACCGGCCTGAGTCGTCCCCCACCGGTATCGCGGCCGGCCGGCCGATCGATCGCCGGAGCGCCTCAAGTTTGGCCAGCAGGCTGCCGTCAACCAGCCTGTCTCCAACACGCGCCACCATCCCGCCCAGCAACGCCGGGTCTTCCCGCCAGGTTGCGTCAACCTCCTGCCCGACCAGCGCGCTGAGGCGAGCGACGATTTCTGAGCGCATAGCTTCATCGACCGGCGCTGCGGTCGCGATGTCCGCCCGTGCGATGCCCCGCCGGCGGTCCAGCATCGCCCTGTACTCATCGCGTATCGCGGTTGCGAGGCGCGATGCATGGTGCGTCACGAGAAGTTTCGCCAGGTTCCGTGCAAGGTCATTGACATGCTCCAGCACGGTGTCGACGCCGGCCATTTTCACGGACATAGGCACCTGGGGTGCGTCAAGCAGCGCCGCGAAATCCTCATCGCCAAGCGCTGTTGCGATCACGTCAAGGTCTGCGGCCCATTCGTCGAACGTGTCGCTTTCTGACGCTAGATCGAAGGCGGCCTGTGCGTAACGTCGTGCTTTAGGCGCCATGCTCAGACCTCCATCCCCGTCCGGGTTCCATACGGTCCCCGTGGCAACTGCAGGGTCCGCTAGCGATACCCTGCATCAATTAATTCCCTCGATTGCCGGCCAGACCTTCTTGCAGCACGCCCTCGATAATCTCGCGGTGCGCCTGCGCGTCAAGTGACCGGCCGATCACGCGTTCCGCGGCATCGACAGCCAGGTTCGCGAACTCCGCCCTGATCTCTTCGATCGCAGCGTCCCGCTCACGCCGGACGTCCTGGGCGGCACGCTCCCGCAGTGTCTCCAGGTCCGCACGGACGCGTTCCTCTTCCGTGACGCGCAGCCGTCCCGCGGCGTCACGCGCCTCGGCGATCAACTGCTGTCCCTGGGTTCGCGCCGCTGCAATCTCCTGCTCCACCCGCTCGGCGGAAGACGCGGCATCCTGCCGCGCCCGGTCAGCCGCCTCAAGGCTCTCCCGGATCCGATCTGTACGGCCGTCAAGCGCCCGTGAGATCGGTCCGTAAAGCAGCTTCGACAGGATGTAGAACAGGATCAGAAAACTGACGAGCTGTGTTACCAGCCCCGGCAGATTTATGCCTATTTCAGCCATCTATATTCCTCAAAACGAGGCCGGTGATTTCACACCGTCCCCGCACCCACGACTCCAGTGAACGCCTTTCAGCGTCCCCGGCGCCGCGCAGGTGTTTTGGCTACGCGACGAAGATGATGATGATTGCCACCACCAGCGCGTAAATGGCGATTGCTTCAGCGAACGCGATCGCGAGGATCATGTTCTGCTGGATAGCGCCCTGGGCCTCAGGGTTGCGACCGAGGGCTTCCATCGCCTTCCCGGCCAGTATGCCGATACCCAGACCAGGGCCGAGCGACCCGAGGCCGATGGCCAATCCGGCGGCAAGTGTGGTCAAATCCATATCGTTACCTCTCCTGCACGGTTCTTTCTCTGGTCACAAACTAGACCAAAGGACGCCGCGTGCCGGAACTCTCCGGCCGTTTGACGGATGCGCCGTTTGAATGAAATAAGCGCGGCGACGCTAGTGCTCCTCCTCACCATGGCCAATGGTTGCCATCACGCCGAAGACCAGCGTGAGCATGGCGAAGATGAACGCCTGGATTACGCCGACGAATAGCTCCAACCCTATGAACGGAATAATCCCGATCAAGGGGAACAGGAACGCCATCGCCACAAGCAAGACCTCGCCGGCGAACATGTTTCCAAATAGGCGGAAGGTGAAGCTGATAGTACGGGCCAGCTCACCGATGATCTCCAGGATGCCGACGAAGAAGAAGATCGGTCCCTGCTTAAGGTTGATGAACTTCCCGCCGTAACCGCGGAAACCAAGGGACCTGAATCCCCATACCTGGACCATGAACATGGCCACAAGCGCGATGGACAGGGTGGTGTTCACATCGGTATTTGCGCCGCGCAAGAACGGGACCAGGATGCCGACATCTTCGGCAAGGACGACGTCGTTACTTTCGATGCCGGCCAGCAGGCCTTTATCGAACTTTTCGTCGAGCAGCTCCGGCCTCACGAGCTCGATCCCGTGGCCGCCTTCTTCAAAATCAAGGCTCGCCAGCGGCACGGCGTCCTGGCTACCGCGGCCAAAGGGGATAATTTTCAATCCGCTGCCGCCGGTAAAGACAACAAGGTCAGGACTCTTGAACTTGGCCTCGCCACCGGAGTGTTCAGCCTCTTCAATTGCCTCTTCACGGTGTTCAACAAACTCCGCGGAGGTCTCGATCCAACCGATGGTCCCGACGCCCGGCAAAACGCTCAGCCAGTTGGACATCACCACGACGAGGAAGATGGTGACCACCAGAGGAAGGAATTTGCGGCCTTGCCGCCCGCCGGCTGCGGATTCAGCCAGATTGATAAAGAACTCCACGATCACTTCAAGGAAGTTCTGGAGTCCCGTGGGCACGTCCGCTTCCGGTGATTTACTCCGGATCTTGCGGGTGCCAAAAAAGGCTATAAGGGTGAGTAACACACCACCGATCCACAGCATGATCGATGTGTTCTTGACCTCATACGAGCCAATGGTAAAAGCCTTCTCGGCGGGCAGCTCAATAGCTGCTATGGGTGCGCCAAGAAACCCGAGGCCAAACGGAGCGCCAAGCGCCCCACCAACCACAGATAGCCCGAAAACGGCAACAACAAGTATGAGGGTAACCAGCGTTTTGGGACTGGAGAAAATTTTCGACACCCTCTGTGGTTGAGTCCTCTACTGTGCTATCCCGGCCGGCTACCGCTAATCCCCGTCCCGGGGTTTTTGAGCTGGGCCGTCCGAGCCGCCATCCCACATGGCGTTCAATATTTGAATCATTCCTGCGAAGGCGACCACGATCCCAACCGCCAGTCCAATCAGCGTCAGCACCGGACTCGTACCGAAGTTACGATCCAGCCAGAAGCCGCCGCCCGCCCCCCCGGCAATACTCAGCCCAACAACCCATCCCGCCCCCATCAGCCGCCCCAAAAGCACGATGGTTTTCCGTGTCTCGGGCGGTCGGCCACCGGTTGGTTGGCCCATAGGTTGCGGCACCTGCCCGCCCAGACTGCATCTGAGCTGAAAGCTACGCGGATCGCTCTGAATACCGGTTGTGGACTTTATCACACACTTATTGGCGGGACAACGGAATCCAGAAAACCCGTCGCCATCCTGCCGGGAGCGCGAGACCCAATCCACGAACGCCCGGAGAGGATATCAAACAACACCCGGCCGGACACAAACACAATACACGGCCAGCCGCGTTGCGGCGACGCGCTGCCCGTGTCCCGGGTGATCGTCTCATGGCGAACCGTGTCGAACGGGGCGCCCACACGCCGGTGCGTTCCGCGCATCGCCAATCTTCGCGGGTATGCTGCCCGGACCGCAGGCGCACGTCCGGTGACGCAGGTTCACGGGCGTTACGCGACGGTGCATGGCAACCCATGACAACCACGAGAGGAGCGCTATGAAAGCGATCGTCGGAGGCAAACTGATCGACGGAACCGGTGCGACCCCGGTCCCGGACATGACGGTGCTCGTGGATGGCGAGAAGATACGGGAGGTGGGCCCGAGAGCCGCCATCACCGTGCCGCCCGGGACCGAGGTGTTCGACGCCACCGGCATGACGGTGATGCCCGGGATGATCGACTGTCACGATCACCTGTCAGAGATGCATTACGACATCCTGACGCGCTGGCGCATGGCGATGCCGAGTTCCCTGCAACACCTCCGCACGGCCAAGATCCTGGAGGACACGCTTGCCGGTGGGTTCACCTGTGTCCGGGATGGCTGGGGCCTGGACGCCGGGTTCAAGATGGCGGTCGAGGAGGGTCTGTACCCGGGCCCTCGCCTCGTCCTGACGATCAGCTTCATGTCCGGAACCGGCGGGCACGCGGACCGGGTGACCCCCTCCGGCCACACGAACCCGTTCAACAACGACCCGCGACTACCGGACGGGGTGGTTGACGGCCCGGACGCGGTGCGTGCCAAGGTTCGGGAGTTGTGGCGCGCGGGTGCTGACGTGATCAAGTTCGCCACCACCGGCGGCGGCGCGTCAC
>JADFQR010000096.1 GCA_022561735.1 Chloroflexota bacterium
CAGGGGTGTCCTCCGTAGCATGGGGCGTGATGGACATCGAATGCGGCATGAGCGGTCCCTGGACAGGCTTCAAGGTTGGTGTTGCTTCTCGGGGGCGCCGAATCTCTGTCCGGGATGGCCGATGAATCGGATTGTCGCGCGCCCATGCCGGGGCCGTCACTGTCCATGTCGGCCGAGTTTGAACCCGTCACGGGGTATGGATAAGATGCCTCGGCACTGATGATCGCTACTTCCCGGTGATGGCTGGCCCCCTGCGCGGGGACAGATGGAGGCAGGTGTGTCAATGGTCCGTATCGAGATACTGGCGCTCGGGATGGTTGCGGTGGGGACCGTGGCGCTGGCCTGTTCTTCGGCTGCCGATCTCACATCGACGCCGCCAGTCTTGTCTACTGCGACCGCCGCTCCGACCCCAGTTCATACCCCAATTCGTTTTGGGGCGCCGAAACCACCGCCCGCGCTTGTTGACGACCCGGACGTGGGTATCAGCAAAGGGTCAACGGAAGAGTTGGGGTGGGCTCCCCCCGATGATGAGGCGACGAGGCGGGCGGACCTGATCGTGATCGCCACCGTAGACCTGCCGGGTCAGGCCTTCTGGACGACGATCTCCGGAGAGCGGCCCGGGGTGACGGTGGAAGGGAGGTTGCCGGACCTCCCTGCGGACGAGTTGAGGTGGGGCAGTTCCCCTCAGATCTTCACGCCGTGGACGTTTAATGTCGTCGAGACGCTCAAGGGACAGGTTCCCGTTTCCGGCCCGGTTCTTGTCAACCGATGGGGAGGCGCGATACCGCCGGACAGTTTCCTGCTCGATGGCGAGGTGGCGTTTGTGTCCGGGGAGAAGATCGTCCTGTTTCTGAAGGACTGTGGGCCCGGGCGTGCCGAGAAGTACGGATCCCCTTACCGGTTTATCAAGCGGCTCGTGGTGACGCCGGAGGGGACGGCCAGGAATGTTTTGGGATACGAGTCGATCCCTATTGGGGAGCTCCTTGGCGTGATTCAACGCGAGAAGGATCAGTCGCCCCTCGCCGAGATATCCTGCAACTGACGGGCGTGTCGGAACACACCCATCAGTATTAGAAGCGCCGGTTACCAGATTCCCGCCTCGCAGGAGTCACCGGACAGGGGACATCCCGGCACTACCCGGCGACCGCCCCCGATACCAGGTCACCGAACTGCACCGTCCCGATGCACCTGTCTCCTTCTCCGGAGATGTCGCGCGTTCGGAATCCTTCAGACATCACGGCATCTACGGCCTTTTCGATGGCGTCGGCCTCCTCGTGGAGCCCGAACGACCACCGGAGCATCAGGGCGCTGCTCAACAGCGACGCTATCGGGTTGGCGACCCCGTGTCCCGCAATGTCCGGGGCGCTGCCGTGGATCGGCTCGTACAGCGCAGGCTTGCCGCCGCGCCGCCGTCGAACGCCCTTCTTCGGTGGCGGGCTGGTGAGGCTCGCCGAGGGGAGCATGCCCATCGACCCGGCCAGCACGGACGCTTCGTCAGACAGGATGTCTCCAAACGTATTCTCGGTGACGATCACATCGAACTGCGCCGGGTTGGTGATCAACTGCATCGCAGCGTTGTCCACAAGTATGTGGTTGAGTTCAACGTCGCGGTACTCATCGTGGAGCTCGGTCGCGATCTCACGCCAGAGACGTCCGGACTCGAGCACGTTGGCCTTGTCCACCGAGGTCAGCTTTTTGCGGCGGTTGCGCGCCATGTCATATCCAACCCTGAGGACCCTCTCTATCTCCTTCTCGGTATACGAGAGGGTATCGACGGCACGCCGGCCCCGGGCGTTCTCCCAGCGCTTCTTGGGCCGGCCAAAATACAGGCCTCCGGTAAGCTCGCGCAGGATCACCATGTCCACTCCCTCAAGCCGGTCGCGCTTTAGCGGCGAGGAGTCCATGAGGTCCGGGTAAACCTTGATCGGGCGGACGTTGGCAAACAGCCCGAGCTCTTTGCGGATGCGAAGGATCCCAT
Source organism: Chloroflexota bacterium (assembly GCA_022561735.1). The sequence continues at coordinate 1,979 of JADFQR010000096.1, forward strand.
CCTCCGGCCGCGTCTTCGCCCGGGGGTCGTCCCATTTTGGGCCGCCTACGGCGCCAAACAAGATGGCATCGCACCCGAGGATCGTGTCCATCGTCTCGTCAGGAAGCGGCGTGCCGAACCTGTCTATCGCGCAGCCGCCCATGATGCCCGTCTTCCAGGTGAATGTATGCCCGTAGCGGCGTCCGACAGCGTCGAGCACTTTGACGGACTCGGCCGTAACCTCAGGGCCTATCCCATCCCCTCCGATGACAGCGATCTTAAGTTCCAAAGTTATGTTCTCCGTTTCGGGCGTAGTCGATTAAATAGGGACGGCGCGGCTACCAGCGAGCCGGATGCGCCTGTTCAAATTCGGTAATTGCGTCGACGCTCTGAAGCGAGTGGCCGATATCGTCCAGTCCCTCCAGGAGCGAGTCACGCCGGAACCCTTCCATCTCGAACGACTCGGAGAAGCCTTCGTCGTCGAACACGCGCCGCTCCTCGATATCGACCGTCAACCGTGAACCGGGTTTTCTTAGCGCACGGGCCATGATGGTGTCCACCGCGGCCTGGGAGAGAATGATCGGCGCCATACCGTTCTGGTAGCAGTTGTTGCGGAAGATATCGCCGAAACTGGGCGCGATCACGGCAAGGAAGCCGTATTCCTTGAGCGCCCAGGGCGCATGCTCCCGGGAAGATCCCGAGCCAAAGTTTGGCCCGGAGACGAGGATAGAAGCGCCCTGGTACTCCCGCTTGTTGAGGATGAAGTCCGGGTTCGGGACTCCGTCCTCAAGGTACCGCCAGTCAAAGAACGCGTACTCGCCAAACCCGGTCCGCTCGATCCGTTTTAAGAACTGCTTCGGGATCACCTGGTCCGTGTCCACGTTAGCCATGTCCAGCGGTGCGACGATCCCGGTTACTTTCTTGAGAGGGTCCAATTCACTGTCCTGTAGGTTTGCTCCGCGGTCGCCGCGCCGCGCGCGCTGAACGATTCCGCGTGGTTGAAGTTCTTACGAATTTTTGACTGTCCGGGTTTGCCGGCCCTGCACAAGTAGATGCCGGACTTCCTGCGCCCGCTGAATGCGGTATACCACAATAACGGTCAGGACCAGTGGAATGACCTGAAACAGGTCAGACCACATCAACAACCGCCCGGCCGCCGCCCAGCCATCGATATCTCCGCGCGTCACGAATAATGAGATCCCACGCGGACCAAACAGGACTGCCGCCACGACCATAGTCCACCAGGTGCTGACCAGTGGCGCGTCCGGAGAACTTACATTTTGCCATGCCCGGGGGTCTGCGGTCTCAGAAGACCCGGATGCCTGCACAAGCTCCCGAACTACGCGTGACGGTTGGACGAAGTTCATGATCGGGATGAAAAACCATCCAACGGCCCAGCCCGGGGTGAAACGTTGACCTTCCGCCCTCAAATGCCGCAGATTTGAACTTGCCTGGTGGATGAACATGGTGAACGACACGAGAAGCGTGATTACGGATAGGACAACGAAGGACCAGACGAGTGATTGATCAGACTGGTAGTCGTTGACCGTCCTGGCGATCTCCAGGACCCTGCGGCAATCACCCGTTCCCGCAGCCAGGTCCTGGGCCGTGTCGCACTGGAAGCCCTGATCGGCGGCGAACGAAAGTAACTCTCCGGGGTTGGCGTTATTTCTCGGGAGATCCGTTAATCCCACTGATCCAAAGGCGTTGATATCGTTCAGCATCTTGCTGTCGACCCATGCGAGTACGAACGCCAGGACCACCATCAAGCTGGCCGTTCCGGTGATCCATATGAACAGCGTTCGCCCGGATCGATACCCGGAATCATATCTCGAACCGTCCCGCGACCGGTCGTCAGCGCTGCGCCTGTGCGCGTTCCGCTCGCGATCGCGTGGGTCGGAACTGGTAGACATGAATCGCCTCGTCGCGTCGCCCGGATTGACCTGCATCAAGACGGGACCGGCATCGGCCTAGGCCTCCGCAAACTCCCAGTCACGGACGTCTACGAAGTGGCCTTTGATGGCGGCTGCGGCCGCCATCTCCGGGCTGACAAGGTGGGTACGTCCGCCGCGCCCCTGCCGGCCTTCAAAGTTGCGGTTTGACGTGGAAGCGCAGCGCTCGCCCGGCGCGAGAATGTCCGGGTTCATGCCGAGGCACATTGAGCATCCGGCGGTTCGCCACTCGAAGCCGGCCTCGACCAGAATCTGGTCCAGCCCCTCTTCCTCAGCCTGCTTTTTCAACGGGGTCGATCCGGGCACCACCATAGCGCGTACGCCCGGCGCTACCTTGTGGCCCTTTGCGATCTCCGCGGCGGCGCGGATGTCCTCTATGCGTCCGTTGGTGCAGGAGCCGATGAACACCCGGTCGATCGTGATATCGGTGATCCGCTGTCCGGGCTTCAGGTCCATGTACTGGAGCGCCCGCGCTGCGTTTTCCTGTTCGCCCGGCGACTCGAAATCCTCCGGCGAAGGCACGTTCCCGCTTATGCTGGCTACCTGTCCCGGGTTGGTGCCCCAGGTCACGCGCGGCTCGATCGAAGCGGCGTCGATCTCGATCGTCGTATCGAACTCTGCGCCCTCGTCCGTCGGGAGCAGTTTCCAGCCCTCGACCGCCTCGTCGAACGCGTCGCCCTTCGGCACACGCGCCCGTCCCCGCAGGTACTCGAACGTCTTTTCGTCCGGGGCTATCATCCCGGCGCGCGCCCCGGCCTCGATGGTCATATTGCACACCGTCATCCGTCCCTCCATCGAGAGATCACGAATGGCCTGGCCGGTGTACTCGATCACGTACCCGGTGCCGCCTGCGACGCCGATCTGGCCGATGATCGTCAGGATCAGGTCCTTTGCCGTGACGCCCGGCTGCAGGTCCCCGTTCACCCGGATCTCCATCGTCTTCGGGAGCGCCTGCACCAGGCACTGCGTCGCGAGGACGTGCTCTATCTCCGACGTGCCGATGCCGAAGGCGAGCGCTCCGAACGCGCCGTGCGTTGCGGTGTGGCTGTCACCGCACACGATCGTCATTCCGGGCTGAGTCGCACCGATCTCCGGGCCGATCACGTGAACGATCCCCTGGTCCGGCGAGTACATGTCAAAAAGCTTGATGCCAAAGTCACGCGTGTTCTCAGACAGCGCGTCGAGTTGCTGTTTCGCGATCTTGTCGGTGATCTCCACCTCGGTGTCCCGGGGCGTCGTCGGCACGTCGTGATCGGCGACCGCGACCACAAGATCGGGACGGCGGACCTTGCGGCCGGCGAGCCGGAGCCCCTCAAACGCCTGTGGCGATGTCACCTCATGCACAAGGTGGAGGTCAATGTAGAGGAGCGCGGGCTTACCCTCCTCCTCCTGCACTATGTGCTGCTCCCAGATCTTCCTGAACATCGTTTTGGGCATGGCTAAGATTGGTTTCTCCGTATGTGATTCAAACCGGCGCGCCGGTTCGGGGGCGCCGGTGGGGGCCGGTGAGGCAGGGCGGAACTACGCACCGGCCGATATCTATCTAAACCCGGTGCGCAATTCTAAAGGGCTGTTGGCTCTCCGATGGTTCCGGGATTCTTACTCCGCGGCAGTGATCTGGCGTTTCGAGGGACTTAGAACAATCATCCGGTTGATGGCGTTTATGTAGGCCTTGGCGGAGGCGACGATGATGTCCGTGTCGCCGCCGCGTCCGGCGTAGATATGGCCCTCGCTGTCCTCGACGCGTATCGTAACCTCGCCGATAGCATCGATGCCGTCGGTAACCGAGGTGACCGCGAACTCAGTGAGGTTACAGGCGTGGC
>JADFQR010000097.1 GCA_022561735.1 Chloroflexota bacterium
CCGTTTTTCATCCCGGTTGCGTCGGGCAGCTGTGCGATCTTTTCGGGGTCGGTGCCGGTCATCACGGCTGCGGTCGCGAGGACGAGGCCGCCTGCAGCTCCCGAGCAGATCATTCCCGCTTCCGCTCCCGTTATCTCGGCTACGAACCGGCCGGTGGCGCGTTTTAGCTCCACGAGGTCGATAAACGATTCTGCTGCCAGGCTCATGGCCTCACGGACTTCCGGTCGCATCATCGATCCGCCGTGCGTCGTGTGAGTGCCACCGGCGTTGATGACGGGCTCAAGACCCATCCGCTTGAACACTGAGCCGCCGGTCGTGTCTACCATCGCCTGCTCTCTCGCTGTGATTTTCCAGATCTGCGTTACATGGCCCGGTTTCTACTGCCCGCCCCTCGATGGGTCAGGTCGATCACAAGAACGCGAAGATGAGACCGGACAGCAACCCGTTCAAAATCATCCCTATGACCAGAATGCCTGCGGGCGGCCAGTAGTTGCCGAAACCCAGGGTGGTCTTTAAACCGACTGCAATGGCGACCAGCAACCAGATGGTCGACAGGAGCCAGATCGCATCGCCGAAGTCCGGGATGATTCCGAACACCCTGAACAGAGCGGGTCCATAAGCGATGCCCACAACCCGTAACATGCCCGGGCGAGTCGCTTCAGCGTGAATAGAATCGAATAAAACACCGCGCAGGAACGCCGCTGTGTAGGCGTAAATGATCCACCCGGCGACCACCAGAAACGCGTTCGAGACGGCGATGGCGGGGTCGTCCATCGACCCGATCGCGGACGCGATGGCCGCCGCTCCCACAAGGGCGTACACCTGCCCGTTGGCGCGTTCATCCTCGTTGAGGTCTCGAAAGGTCCGGCCGTTGAGTAACGCGGCGTTGAACAGCCGGCTACTCAGGTCTCGCGGAGCCGGAGGCGGCTCTGGCTCAAACATCGCCGGCCGCAAATCCAAACACGCGCGCCGCCGTGCGGCCCATCACTTCCTCTGCATCCTCACCCCCGGATAGCGCCGGGTGGCTCCGAATTCCTTCCAGTGCGTTGTGGTAGCCCTCTCGCCCGGCGCTCGGCGGGAAATCGCTGCCCCACATAAGCCGCTTCGGACCAAAAGCCTCTACCGCCATCTCCACAAACGGCGGGATGTTCTGGATTCGGTAGTCCGGTTGCAGGATGTCAGGCCGGTCTGCGATCTCGCCGAGGCCGTGCAGCTTCATCGTCGTATTCGGAAGCTCCGCAAGCTCAAGCAACTTCCGGTAACTGTCGTACGGCGGTTTGTGGCCGTGCCCCGCATTGCCGAAATGCTCGATCACCACCCGTGTGTCCGGGACCGACGCCACCAGCGACCTGTACGCATCCGTCAGGAAGCCGTCAAACGGCCCCTGGGAGCTAACCGCAACGCCAAGTTCACCGGCGAGCTTCCATAAACCGGGCTGCTGGGGCGAGCCGTCCTCTCCGACATAAAGCCGGACGCCACCGGCGCCGCGCTCGGCCTCCTTCGTCAACGCCCCGGCCTGGTCGTCACCGTTGGGATCGATCTGAACCGCGGCCTTGAACCGGCCCGGGAAACGCTCGCAGCAATCGAACAGGTAGTCGGCGCTGTAGGTGCCCCGGTGCTGGAGCAGCAGCGCGTGGTCAACGCCGTCCACGTCCATAACGTGAAGCAGCGTCTCGACCGGCTCGAACCAGTTGCGGCTGGCGTGGCAGTGCGTGTCTACGATTAGCATTACGTTGCGATTTCCATCCCGGAAAGGCCCACGCCGGAGCCTTCTCCCAGCACCAGGTCATCGATCTCTTTCTTGAGGCCGTCGGGCAGGTCCCAGTCGCCGCCCAGGTCTTCGATTATTTCCGCCGGCTTCTTCGCTCCGGCCAGCGCCACGGTGACGGCCGGGTTGTCCAGCACCCAGGCGATCGCCAGTTGCGCGATCGTCTTGCCGTGATCGGCGGCGATCCCCTTCAACTTCTCCACAGCGGCGATGTTCGCCGCGAGGTTGTCCGGCCCCCAGTTCTGGATACCGAAGTTGGCGCCGTTCCTGCGCCAGTCATCTTCACCGAAACTCTGGTCTGCGCTCCACGACCCGGTCAGCAACCCGTGCGCCATCGATCCGTACGCCATGACGCCCATGCCGTGCGACTGCACAAACGGCATCACGTCCGCCTCCGGCCGCCTGTCGAAGATGTGATAGCCGATCTGGTCGGTGATGATGGGGCTGGTCTGGAGCGACTCCTCCATCATCGGGACGGAGAAATTGGACACGCCGGTGTGCCTGATCTTTCCGGCCTTCTTCGCCTCCTCCAGCACCTCCATCGGGTCGGAGAAGGGCCGTGTCTTGTCCGGCCAGTGGATCAAGAACAGGTCTATGTAGTCGGTCCCAAGCCGCTTCAGGCTGGCGTCGATAGAGGCGCGCAACAGGTCCGGGTCGGAGTCAGCGACGGTGGCGGATCGGTTGTCTGAGCTATCCGCCTTCCACTCCCGCGCGCCCTTGGTTACCAGCACGATGTCTTCCCGCTTCAGCGGCTTGATGGCGCGTCCCATCAGTTCCTCGCCGTAGCCCCAGCCGTATACGGCCGCCGTGTCAAACAGCGTTATCCCGCCGTCAAACGCCGCCTGCACGGCGGCTATCGCCTCGTCGTCATCCAGGTCCCCGTACTGGCCGCGGCCCATGGGCCAGCCGCCGAATCCGATTACGGAAGTCTCCAGGCCCGAGTCGCCGAATTTCCTGGTACGCATGTGTCGCCCTTTGCGTGGTGCTTGTGTTCGCTAACCATCTACCGGATGAGAATGGCGAATCTAGGTTTTACCCGTGCCGCATTGTAGGGGTGGATAGCGATCCACCCTCGGGCCGAGCATGCTCGGCCCGTACGGCGTGTCTGAGAGGAGAGAAGCCCACATCGCCGATAACGGTGTCGCCGCCACGTTCGGGCTCCGACCGCAGGCCCTCACCCCGACCCTCTCCCGCGATGGGGAGAGGGGGCAATGTTGTGGCAAGCAGGACGGGGCCACGATGAACAGCGCTCTCAGCCGCTATCGCACACCACCGAGCGGATCGTTTCGGTGATGTCCTCCGCTCCTTCCCCATTACGCAACCCATCATTCACCACAACCACGGCAGCGTTCGTATGGCCGTAGTGTCTACTGTTTTGTCGCACAGTCTCATGGGGAACTTGGATCGCTTCTCGAACAGAGAAATCAGCATCGAATCGGACCGCGACAAGATAATCGAATTCGATCTCTTCTATGTTTCGTATCTGGCTTAGCCGCCAAGTTCCTCCGCCCTTCACCACGCGCCGGGCTTTTATCTGATATCGCTCATCGTGCTCAGAAACCGCGTCGTAGCCTTTGTTCGAATTCGGCATCTGCGTCAACGACAACGCTCGACACACCAGCCATTCTGCGTAACCCTCGACGGGACTGTTCCTGGTTTTAGCGATTTTCCTTTTGTGCAACTCCTCCAGGACGCTACCGTATGTCCTCAGTAGATCGAGGATGGACCGATGTGACGTGTCGTACGCGTTATGGTCAGCCATCGGAACCCTACCCCCGTGTCACCACGCCCTCCGGGTCTATCCGCGTCACCGGGCCCGACCCGGTGTAGGCGACCGCCCTGATCGTGACCGATACCGACTCTCCCGGTCCAAAGTGCAACGCCGTTCCGTTCTCGATAGCGCCCGCCAGCCCACCGTTGGACAGTGAAGTGCAGGGCTCCAGGCCAACGTTGTACGAACGGCCGTACCACGGGTATCCCCAGCCGCCGCCCAGGTTGCGCCAGTACCACAGGAACTTGAACACATCCGCCGGGTACGCCACGCCGAACCCGACCCCGGTCTCCTCGTTAGTGACGGCGTACCACCCCTCGGGCATGTCGGTCATGTACGCCATATCGAGCGAGCGGTCGTCGCGCGACGGGAAGCGCGTGAAATCCAGAGTCGATCCATCCAGCGCAGGAACGTTCGGCCAGGGGCCGCGGTGGTCAGGTACGAGCTTCGACGACTCCGCCGTCGCCCCGCCGGTTACCACCGTGCAGTCCGGCACATCCAGGCGGCAGCGATCGGACAGAAACGGCGGTCCGATGGCGATGTGTTGCAGCCAGACGGCGTCGGCATCCTCCTCAGCCTCGTTCGTGACGGTCTCGTTAACCGTCAGCACGGCGCTGCCTGACTCCAGGGACAGCGTCTTCTCCACGGCGAACGGCGTCCGGTAGCCGCGCACCTTGAACGTGGCGCTCACCCGGTCCGGCGTGTCCTCCACCGCTGTCACGTCCCAGGGCAGCGTGCTCACCTCACCATGCAGGCCAAGCTCCGCTCCCGCCACGGTGGACGGGTAACCGCCGTGCGGCACCACCGTCTGCCAGCCGCCCTCGTACACATCAAGCCAGGTGTTCTCGGCGCCGCCGGTCGTGGGCACGAACTTGCTCGGATCGCGAACGCCCCACGGCGTGCGCCACAGGAACTCCGTATCAGACGGTTTGTGGACAAAGCTGTACACGTCCGCGCCCTTATCGGCGAGCACGATCACGCGGACCAGCTCATTCTCCAGCACAACCGTCTTCAATCCGCGGTACGTCCATGCGGTTGACACCCGGCACCCGTACGTGCGCTCGCCCTCGTAGTGCATCGTTCGCTCCTCTTTTTCTTCTCCTGCGACACCGGGCAACACCGGCCGGGTTGGACCACATCTGCCCTGGTTCGTTCAGGCCTGGTTCATTCAGGCGTGGTTCGTTCAGGGGACTCGCTGGCGAGACCAGGCGGGCGCCCAACTTCAGAGCGTTGCCAGGCGTGCGCCGGCGTTTCCGCTTGATGGACGTGGGAGCGGCTCTTGCCCGGTTTTCGTAACCCTGTGGTCGGTGTGAAGGGGCCGCATTCTTTCACGGACCACCCTGCCCGGCAACCAGATCGTCTAGCGCGGCCACACCGGCTCGATGCTACGATTCTGCGAAGCGACAGACAGAGTGTACGAGCGGAGCCGATGTCATTTGCTGAGTGCCGGTTTGGAGGATGCGACGCCCCCGCCGGACGCGATGAAACAGTCTGCTTCGACCATTACGTCGATCTCAAAGCCGGCGCTCTCAACGATTGCCCGGGCTGCAAACGCCTGAAACCCCGGACGTCACCACGCTGCCGGGATTGCGCGGCGGAAACCTCGGGACGCACACAGGGGGAACGCACACAGGCGACGGGCGCATTGCGGCAGCGGCTTATCGCCCGCGTTACCGGTCCCCCGGATGAGCATTCGCGGATAAGAGAGCGTCGCGGCCGGTATGAACCGGAAAGTTCTTACGCCTGGGACCGGGGCGATGAAAACGCGACCGTCTACTACACGTACATCCTCAAGATGGATGGCGCCGAGTTCTACTACGGTCATACGCGTGACCTGCGGGCGCGGCTGTCCGAGCACAGGGACGGGAGTTCCCCGTCAACCGCGGGGCGTCAGCTGCGTCTCGTTTGGTTCACCGAAACGCCCACGCGCGCCGAGGCCGCCAGTCTTGAGGCGGCGCTGAAGGAGTTGAACGATCGCAACCCGCGCGAGATAAGGAAGATGGTGATCCGGTTCCAGGACCTTGTCCGGGAGATGTCGGAAACGGAGTGAGATCGACCACGGGCCGAAGTACGATGTGGCTTGATTCGTTGGTGATGCGGTTCGACTGGAGTGACGATGCCCTCAACAGTCTGTACGT
>JADFQR010000098.1 GCA_022561735.1 Chloroflexota bacterium
GTGCGGGCAGTCCCTAAGAGCGGGAACCTCAAAACTCAAAGGCGTCACGTATGGCCGTTATGCCGCCGACACCGATCAGGATGAGGATGATCCCGCCGTACGCCGAAGCCCATGACACCTTCTTCACCCTGGGCCGGTCGTCGAATATCGCCCCGATGGTCCCGGCCACCAAAAACAACGCGCCGATGACGATGATCATTGCGACCGTTTCCCATCGTTCCCACGCGAATTCTGAGCTTCACCCGCCATCTGCGCCCCCTTCTTTTCTCGATGCGACCGGTTCCGAGTTTACGTGTCACATTGTTGGCTAACCCACCCCGGCTGACAACGCCGGTCATGTGAGCCGGACAAACCGGTGGGCCGGAAACCCGGGAAAGCGTTCCGGAACATGGAGCGCATCGGCGCGTTTCGCGATCTCGAAACCCCTGGCCTGTCCCACTCCGCATCAACACGCATAAAGCACGCGACCCGGTCAGAACGCGCACACCCTGCAACAACCCCGGGCACGACTCTGGACCTACCTCACCGGCGACCCTTCCCGCCGAAACCTGCGCATCCCGTCGACAACGCTGACCTGTGGGGGTGGATCGACAAATGCCGAGGCCGGGCTGATCCACGGCTACGATATAGCGACGTCGAACTACTGGTGCGGTGCATCGACCCGGTTTTCGGCGAGGTGTCGGAGATCAGCTCAGCAGCCAGTTCACCAACACTCGACCGGCCCGTCATCGAATTCATGCCCCCGTCCCGGCTCGCGACCGCTGTCGCCGAGTTCTCCGAGAGCCCACGAGAATGTTTATGGACGCCAGAAGTCACCCGCGAATCGGTCCTCGACGAGGCAAACACAGCGATCTCCCGGATGTACAAAACTCCTCGGAATAGCCAGTTCATAAGACCCGGTAGAACAAGCCATCCGGCTGGGGATCGGTCGTTAGCGGGCCGTCGACCGCTCGGAAACGATGCCCGGAATGCGAACCGGGCCTGAGCGTACCCGAGCATCATCGCGTTCACACGTGCTCCATTCCACACGCCCAACAACGACGTTGCGTCCACGGGAAAGTCACATGGTTGTGGTGGCAACCGCGGAGTGGCAACATTCCGGCCGCCACCTCGCGTGATAAGCGACCATAACTCCTGCCAGCAGCCCGCTAGACTCAGGTTCATGGCGAAACCGAACTCGTCGACCGTTTCCCGAGGCCGGTCCCGGATATTCCCGCGCCACAACGGGCGCACCCGGAACGACGCCCTGCCCTGCTTCTCAGGCGGTCGTTCGGGACCGGGGCGCACAGGACATCGTTCCAGGTGACGACCGGAGCGGCCATTCGCCGGCTCTTTAACCGGGTTCTGTTGCTCGGCGCATTCACCTGGGTCCTCCTCTGGTCGGTGCCGAACATTCTTGACCCCGGGTCCACGCCGGGTGGCCAGGTTATCGGGTTGCTCATTCGCATCGTGCCTGTGGTCGTGTCGATAGCCGGTGTCTACATAAGCGTCCGGATGATCCTCAAATCGACACGACACCTCCTGCGGATCGTTCTCAGCTGAACGTGTTCGCGTGAGGTCCGCCGATTCCAGTTCACGAAGATTCCCGATTCCGGGTCACGCGCCACTGGTCTCCGAGAGGGTCCAAACCGCGCCGGGTAATTGGCTGTACCCGCGCCGGTTCCATCCGCTCGTTTCAACCCCAGACAGGCCTCGTGAAATCAACCGGCGCCACGCAGAATTCGCTCAAACACCTCCAGCGTTTTCTCCGTAAACAGGTCCATGTTCTCAACGCGGTCTGACAGCCCCGTCTCGAGCGTTTCGGTATGCTCCGATGGCCCTGTCACGGCTATGCAGGTGTGACCAGCGTCGTCGCCGTAGCGGTTTCCCGTTGGCCCGGCGGCGCCCGTCTCCGCCAGCCCCCATGTTGTGCCCAGCCGCTCACGCGCCGCTTTAGCGCACAGCAATGCGAACGGCTCGCTGCTTGACCGCACGCCGGGGTGATCGTCCAGGTTGATCCGGGCAAACGCATCGCGCGCCGCGCCCGTATAGATCACCATGCCGCCCATGAAATAAGCCGACGCGCCCGGCACAGCGAGCAGAGCCGCCGACACCAGCCCTCCAGACGAAGACTCGGAGACTCCAATCGTCTCCCCGCGCTCCTTCAACATCGTGCTTATCGATTCAGCCAGGTCGGCAATCCGTGTCATGTCATGTTCCTTGCGTACTGGACGCCCGGGAGTGTCCCGGACAACTTCGGGACATCGAGGCCGATCCTCGCAGGCCGGGCGACGCCAGATTGTATGGTCTAACGGGCGTGGAATATCGACCCCGGATGCCCGTGATCTGTAGAACCGGCCCACGTCCGGTCCCCGGCTCATGGCAAAGTGGCGGGGCCGGGATACGCCGCCTTACGAGCAGTCCATCGCCCGAAATACCAGCGCCCGATATCCGGCATCACCGGCTGACGTGTTCCGTACTTGCCCGAGTCGCACCTCTTTCCGAAAGCCGCCGCACGTGCGCCATGTTCACCGTTCGCGTTGTATCATCCCGCCGAACCAAAAGCGCGCATCGCATAGTGCGCTCCTGGACGTCAACCGGCCCGGCCGCTGCCGGAACAGACCTGAAAAGCGCCGTCGCCCGCGCCCCTGGCACAACTAAGGAGACTGAATACATGCCCACACGCCCGATTACCGCCCACGCTTCCCGGGTGATGGTGGAGCAGCTCGTCGCGTCCGGCGTGAAGTACGTCTTCTACAACTCCGGATCCCGTGAGGCCAGGTTCTTTGACTCCCTCCACGCCAACCCTGACATCGAGGGCATCCTCTCCCTCCACGAGGGCATCGTCACAGCCGCGGCCGGCGGGTACACGCAGGTAAAGGGTGATCCGGGAGTCATGGTCGTCCACCTGGGCGCCGGACTTGCGCAGTGCCTGGGCCAGTTGATAAACGTGTGGAGCGGCAGCCTGCCGGTCGTGGTGATCACCTTCGCCGGCGACACGGGCAGCTTTGCGGACCGCATCTCGCTAGACCTCAGTCACACCTTCGGGCCCACGTCGATCGCAGCGCCGTTCGTAAAGGCAAGCTGGGCCGTGATCGAACCAGAGGGGTTGCCGCAGGCGCTTGAACGAGCGATCCGGGTTGCGAAGACGCCGCCGGTCGGACCGGTGCATCTGGCCATCTACGACCGCCTTCTTGAGAGCGACCTGGTGACGACGGCGATCATCGAGGGCGAGATCCCGAAACTGCGCGCCGGATACCCTTCCGACGAGGATGTGGAGGCGCTCGCCGCCGCGCTGGACGAGGCCGAACGACCGCTGATCTACGTCGGTGACGGCGTCTGGAAGAGCGGCGCGGAAGACAGGCTCACGGCTATCGCGGAGCACTACGGCGCGGCCGTGGCGACCACGTTTGGCGATGCCCGGGGCGTTCCCGTCACGCACCCGCTCCACTGCTGGCGCATTGACGAGGCGGTTGAGGCCGTGAACCCGGACCAGATCATCTGCTTCGGCGTCCGCCACGGAGGCGCCGGCAAGGCATCCGACTACGACGTGTTCTCCTCGGTGGATCGCATTATTTCGGTCGGCTCCGGCGTGGCGAACTTCCAGAACCTGCCGGGGCTTCACCTGGAAATCCTGGCCGATGAACTGCGGACTCTTGAGCGCCTGGAGGAGGTCGCCGGTCGCGGCGCTCCAGCGTCGAAGTACGACGCCCGGCGGACCAGCTCGCTGGCCCACGCCGCCGCGCTCCGTGAGCAGCGACGAACGCGGCTCGGCTGGGCGCCCGCGCAGGCCGGGCAGGTGCGCCCGCTGGTGTTGGTCGATGCACTGGACGCAGAGCTTGAGCGCGTCGGGGGCGGCATCATCACGACCGAGCAGTTCGCCGCACCCTTTGACTGCATCCCGGCAAAGGACGGCGGCGGGTCCAACATTTACATCCGGCCGGCAGGTGGGTCCGAGGGGTACGGCATTGGCGCTGCGATCGGCGCAAAGCTCGCAGCGCCTGACACCCCCGTAATCGGCCTGGTCGGGGGCGGCTCAACCTATCTGGTTGGCCGCCCCTTCCTGTCTATTCGGGCGGTGATCCTGCGGTCTCTCAGGGTAGAACCGTTCAATTCCGAAACGACTCGCTCGGCGTCGGCCGGCCTTATCTCCACCAACGTAAACGAATCCCTGATTTCGACTTTCCCTACGGAGTCGCGTGATATTCCCGTCGAGTTGAGAATAGATCCGACTACGTCTCGGATTGTGATCTTCTCCTTTTGACCGATGGTAAGAAATATCTTTACCCAGGCCGGCAGATCCTCGAGAGGTGAAACCGGCGGTTGCGCCTCCAGCGCTACGTTAGCCAGTGCGGCTGCCACGACCGCCGGGTCGTGGTCGTAGAATAACGGCTCAAGTGCGCTGAGCGTGAAGGAGATATCCGAGTTCGCCGAGATTTGTTCGCGAACGTTGCGTCGCAGAAGGGAAGCCCGATCTCTCACCCTGTCTGCTTCCGATGGCAGCTTCATGGGCTTCAATCTGCCACAAAATTCCTGCAGGAACGGCAATTGTCTGGGCCGTATCAGGACGATAACGTCACGGCCACGGGCCACCAATTCCTCGAGAATATCGACTGACGGAAGATCGGTGGCGATTGCCAGGTCGGCATCGGTCATGGTCGGCGCACTGGCAACTTCAATGCTGTCCGAGAGAAGCAGGTCAGATTCCCAGCGAAACCGGTCGGACGGGTCCCATATCAATGCGGATTCAGGGTCAACGATATCGAGGCATTTCCGCCCGGCCCAGACGGTGCGATCTTCCTCGACCAGCGCGTACCGTACCTGCTGTGTCACTCGATTCGCGTTTGCGACCTGTACTACCGGTGCTCGGCGCGCGTGTCTCTCGACGAAGTCAGCCGGAACGCGTGTTGCGTGTATTATTCGTTGCGCCCCAGAGCATTCTGCGAGAACTGTATCCAGCGTCTCCGAGTCTTCTCTTAGGAGCATGGCGTCCGTCGACCATATAAAAACCCTGCGAATGCCGCGGATGCCCTGTGCGGCGGCCTTCAGCAGCGCCAGGGTGTCGCCGGGGGTGGCGATGAGGGTGGTGGTTCCTTCCCGGGCCATGCGGGAAGCTCTCGCTATTCCCGTTACCGGGTGGCATGAACCAAATGTTCCGAGTTGGCCGAGGATTTTGTTTAACTCGAGGGTATCGGCAATCTCCGGGACGAGGAACAGGGTTTCCAGTGTGCTTTGTTCGCTGGCCGGAAGCCGGGACAAGATTGGATTCAATGTCCACATTGCAGGTGGACTGATATATACGATATTCTTTTCACCGGTTATGGCCGCTTTTTGGGTCGGACCAAATTCTGGATCAAATTCCCAGGACACTACACCCTCGATTTTCAAAGAAATGCCAACTAAATCAAGCACAAATGCTAGTCTGACTCCGCTGGTTGCGCAACCAAGGAAATTTTTTGCTTCGGTGGTTTTCTTCGGTGCGGTGAGCCTGAACGCGGCTGGAATAGAAGTCCGTGCCCAGGGCAAGCCCACCGCTCGCGAACTCGGGATTATCACGGGGATCCTGGATCCGGGGAGGACAAACGGTATCGTTGATGTTGCAGGAGTGCTGGTCGGTCATTCCACAATAGCAGGTGATTCGTTCAACACGGGCGTTACGGTGGTTAAACCGCACGGCGGCAACATTTTTGTGG
>JADFQR010000099.1 GCA_022561735.1 Chloroflexota bacterium
AACGGACAGTCCGATGCCAGCGTAAGCACGGGACCGCACGACGACTCTGAATCCGACGACACGCCTGGCAAGAGCGGCAACTCGAACGCCGATGACGCTGGTAATGGCAACGGACAGTCCGATGCCCTGGTAAGCACTGGACCGTCCGACGAGCCCGAGTCCGGCGATGCACCCGCAAACAGCGGAGTTCCGAACGCCGATAGCGCCATCGAATCTGACGACGCAAGCACAGCTAGTGAGCAGCCCCAGGTCTCCGAAAGTGCGGCTCCGGCGGACGAGCCTGAATCTGACGACACGTCTGGCAATAGCGACAGCTCAAACAGTTCGGGCGTGTCGGTTCCGGCCGATGTCTACGAGTTCAGCGGCTTGCCGGATAACGACGGCAACTCGAACGCCGGTCACAGCATTATCAGCCAGTCATATCCCCAGATCGTGCCCGGTTTCGACGACCCGGCGGACGATGACGACCCGAGCGCCTCAAGCGGTGGCAAGGGTAAAGGCCGACAGAACGGCAAGGGCGGTAAGTGATGCCATACCGATGTGTACACAACCCGAGGCTGACGCGGATCAACGCGACACCGAGTGTTGCGATATCGATTGAGGCACGATCCGATGCGTAGGTTCAAACTGACGGCAGCATTCCTGGTGATCAGTGCATTGACGCTCGGCATAATCGCGATCGTCATCCTGAACGTTGCGAGTGCGCAGGAAGAGCGAAACATCGCCGGGCTTACCACCGAGCAGTCAGCTCGCGATGCCAGGCTTCTAGCAGCGACCGTCAGCCGGATTTTCTCCGGGGAGACGGGGGCTGACGCACAGGACTTCGGCTCCACCAGGCCGATCAACGGCCAGGACGGAATCCCGGCAACGGTCAGCGAATTCCTTTCAGAGTCCAACATCATCCGGCTGGCTCTTTACGAGATCGACGGCCGGTCTGTGTGGAGTTCAGATGGGCGGGACACGCCGGTCGCCGGTGAGCGGGAAGAAATCTTCGAGGCGGCGGTCGCGGGAGAGGTCGTTTCCGGATTGATCCGGGACAAATGGCTTCCCAACGTTCCCGAGCCGATCGATATCGTCGAAACCTACGTCCCGTTCTTGGATCTCGACTCCGATGCTCCGGTGCGTGTGCTGGGCGTGACCCGCGACGTGACGGACGCGCTATCGGCCCGCATCGGCGACACGCGATGGGCGATGTTCCGTGCCACGTTTATCAGTCTCGGCGCCGGGTTCGTATTGCTTCTTGCGTTCATCGTGGTTGCAGACCGGGCGATCTGGCGTTCTAAGGCCGCAGAGATCCGTAAAGAGCGAGAACTGGGTGACGAGCGGGTGGCTTCCGACCGGCTCGATATCGAGAACCGGGAACTACAGAAGCTGAATGAAGACAGGGGCAGGCTGATTGCGCTGGTCTCTCATGAGTTCAGGACCCCGCTCACGAGCATCCTGGCGTTCACCGATATTCTGAGGAAGCGGCAGGACGGGAAGGATGCTGAGAAAAATCTCAAGCATCTCGGTGTGATCAAGCGCTCAGGCGATCAGCTCCTCAAGATGATCGAGGAGATGCTGGATCTGTCCCGTCTTGAGTCGACGGAATTGTCACTGGACGAGACCGAGTTTGACGTTAACGCCCTCATTACGGAGACGGCGCAGAAGATCGGGCCGATTCTCCAGGCGAAACGCCAGATGCTCCAGATATTTGGAAACGTGGAAGGAATCTCGATCCGGGCCGACCGGGACCGGCTGGATCAGGTGCTCGTTAACCTGTTGAGCAATGCGTCCAAGTACTCGCCGGTGGGCACGGCCATACAACTTGAGGTCACGGCTGGAACCAGCGACCTGCGAGTGGTGGTACGGGACCGCGGTATCGGTATCGCGGAAGAGGATCAGCACCGGATATTTGCGAAGTTCTTCCGGGTTGACCGTGAGGAGACCCGGTCGATATCCGGAACCGGGCTCGGACTGTCTATCGTCAAGTCGATCGTTGACCGGCATGACGGCGAGATCACGGTCGCCAGCCGCCCTGGCAGAGGTACCACGTTCTCGTTCTGGATCCCGACCAGGATTCGGAGGGCACAGGCTCCCCAGCAGATTCGCCCGGCCGTTGTTTCCCCGGCCGTTGTTTCAAGGTCTTATGTGACCGCCGGGCACGCCATTCCGGCGGTCGAGTAGATCCCCAGAAGTCCCCGGAATCCCCCCTGAACGCGGGAAGCCCGGGCTACGCCGGGAGCGGGCGTTGGCGGGCGGATCGACCATGCGTCCCAAACGGTAAGGTTGCAGACCGGAGTGCGTTTCTGGCCGGCACAACAGGGCGTGGTGGCGCAGTCAAGAAGTCCTGAGACAGGCATTCCCGCGGTTCCGGCGTTCGTTTCCGGGCGAGCCTATTCGAGAGCCCCGGGATACTTTGATGACCTTGCAGCGCGGGAACTTTAGCAGTGTGCGCGCTGCCCACACGCGGTCCCACGCGGACGATTGCGCTCTACTCGCGCTATACGGGGGGGGTCTTTCCTGTTGCCAGCGACGTAATAGGGGATATGTTGGTGGGTAATATAGCCGCGGGCGACGCCCGCATACATCGACATTCGCACGGCGCATTCGACCGGAGGACCTGATTGGCGTATCAGCCGATTGAAGATTACGGGATCATCGGGGACCTCCACACAGCCGCGCTGGTGGGGGTGAACGGCTCGATCGACTGGTTCTGTGTCCCGCACTTTGACTCGCCGAGCATGTTCGCAGCGCTCCTTGACGACAAAAAAGGCGGACGCTTCAAGATCGCCTCGACCGCAGACCGCGTGACCTGCCGGCAGTTCTACTGGCCAGAGACAAACGTCCTGATCACCCGGTTTCTGTCTGCGGACGGTGTCGGGGAGCTGGCTGACTACATGCCGGTTGGGAGGGCCGCCCGCCGTTCCCACGTGTACCACCGCCTTGTTCGCCGGGTCACCTGCATCCGCGGCACCATGACCTTTCGCATGGAGTGCTCACCGGCATTTGATTACGGCAGGGCGGAACACACGGTACTGGTGAAGCCGAACGGGGTGATTTTTGAGTCGCCTGACCTGACCATGGCGTTGTACAGCCACGTTCCCGTTGAACAGGATGATGGCGCCGTGTCCGCCGAGTTCACGCTGGAAGAGGGCCAGATCGCCGAGTTCGTTATCGGCGAGCTCCGGTGCGATCACAACGATCCCGGGTGCGCCATCAACGACGACCCGGCCGAGTCGTTCCAGCAGACGGTGGAATACTGGCAAAACTGGGTCTCAAAGATTACCTATAAAGGCCGCTGGCGGGAGATGGTGCAGCGATCAGCGCTTGCGCTCAAGCTGATGACCTTTGAGCCGACGGGCGCCATCGTGGCGGCGCCGACGACCAGCCTGCCGGAAGAGATCGGCGGAGAACGCAACTGGGACTACCGGTACACCTGGATTCGCGACGCTGCGTTCACGGTGTACGGCTTCATCCGGATCGGCCTTACGGAAGAAGCGGCGCATTTCATGGAGTGGATTGAGGCGCGCTGTTCGGAGCTTAATCCAGACGGGTCGTTGCAGCTTGTGTATGGCATCGACGGCCGGCACGAGATGCCCGAAGAAGAGTTAACCCACCTGGAGGGGTACCAGGGATCGGGGCCTGTGCGCATCGGCAACGGCGCTGCGAAGCAACTGCAGCTGGACATCTACGGCGAGTTGATGGACTCGGTGTACCTGTACGACAAGTATGGCTCACCGATCTCGTACGAGTTCTGGAACCATCTGCGAAGTCTGATCAACTGGGTGGCCGATAACTGGCAGCGTGAGGACGAGGGGATCTGGGAGGTCCGCGGCGGACGGAGGCACTTCGTCTACTCGAAGCTGATGTGCTGGGTGGCGCTGGATCGCGGCCTGCGACTTGCGAACAAACGCTCGTTCCCGGCTGACCGTGACCGATGGCTTAAGGTCCGTGACGAGATTTACGAGTGGATTCAAGACAAGGGGTGGAACGAAAAGATTGGCGCGTTCGTGCAATCCGAGGGCAGCGAAGCCCTTGACGCGTCAAACCTGCTTATGCCGCTGGTGTTCTTCATGTCACCGAGCGACCCGCGTATGCGCAGCACGCTCAAGGCCATAAACCGGCCTCTGAACCGGGGCGGCCTTGTCTCTAACAGCCTTGTTTACCGTTACAACCCGGAGTTGTCTCCGGACGGGCTGGAGGGTGAGGAAGGGACGTTCAACATATGCACGTTCTGGCTGGTAGAGGCGATGACTCGCGCCGGGCGGACGGACAAGGCGATGCTGGACGAGGCGCGGCTCGATTTTGAGCAGATGCTTGGTTACTCCAATCACCTGTCCCTTTATTCCGAGGAGACCGGGCTGCACGGCGAGGCGCTCGGTAACTTCCCGCAGGCGTTCACGCATCTTGCGCTGATCAGCGCCGCGTTCAACCTGGACCGGGCGATGGGCGGGAACGGCGCTTCCGGCTAGCAGGACCGGCGGCGGGCTCTGTTTCAACCTCGACCCGGCACGCCGTGTGGGGTCGATTGGTATCGACCCGAAGGCGGATTGCTGCGCGTCCTTTCGGTGTTCAAACGCGTGGTTATTCGACCGGTAAGGGCGGACCAGTCCCGCCCCTCCGGGTGCGTAGCGCCGCTAGCTTTTCTGCCAGGTGAAAAGATCGCTGACCTTGTCGTACAGGAAGTCGATCTCCTCCCAGCCTTTGCGGTCGGGCGCTGTTATTCCGTACGGGGAGCGCCTCGTGTTGTACGTGATCACTCCGCGGCGCACGTACATCTCCTTGATCACGGCCAGGTTGTCGAACAGGAGCAGGGGGAGGATGCGCTCGTGGACCTCACGTGCGGCCGTTTCGTCGCCCTCCTCCAGCAGGTTCCAGATGGTGGAGTGGACGTCCCCGTAATGGGACGCCGGCATATTCCCCGCCTCGCCCCGCTTCCACTCAGCGATAAGCATTCGTGCGCCGAAACCGCCCATCACGCCCATGATGTCGTCACCGGCGGCCTCCATGATTCGCGTTGCCGCCTCGAGCGGGTCAGCGCCCTCCTCCTTCACGTAGGAAACGTTCGGGACATCGTGGACAAGCCTGGCC
This sequence comes from Chloroflexota bacterium, assembly GCA_022561735.1. The sequence goes on from JADFQR010000099.1 coordinate 5,074, forward strand.
AGCGTCGCTGTTGGCATGGCGTACGCCCCGCCCCAGTTCTGGACAAAAACCGGCAAATCGACGGCGGCTCCCAGTTCGTGGAAAAAGCGGACTACTTCTGCCTCGGTGGTCTTTTTCCGGTGCGGGGGCATGGCGATGACGGCGTCAGCTCCGGTGTCCTGCGCGTGAACGGCGAGTCCTATCGAGTGCCCGTTGTTGATGCCGGTCACGCCCGCAACGACCGGCACCCGGCCGGCGACGACACGAACGGTCGTCTCGATGATCGTGCGCCGCTCTTCATCGGTCAGGAGCTCGTACTCGGACACCATCACCGGCATCACGACGCCGTGGCACCCGGCCTCGACAGTGAAGTGGAGCACCGATTCCAGGCTTTTCAGGTCCAGGGACTCGTCCTCGTTGAAGGGGGTCGGTGGGATGCCGTAGATACCTCTGAATGGGTTCTGAGATGGCGTTCGGGATTGTTGCGTGGTCAATTTTTGGAAGACTCCGGGACAGGTTGGTTGCGCTGATCGCGGTTGGGTGAGTGGATGTTATGGCAGGA
>JADFQR010000100.1 GCA_022561735.1 Chloroflexota bacterium
CCATGTCCGGACACGCCAGGCTTCTCCCCCGATACGAACAGCAGCGTCCGCCCCATCCTCCCTACCGCGGGGAGAGCGTTGTGGGAGGGTTGTCATGCGGCCCTTCGAGAGGCTCCGGGCGCTATCCAGGGTCCCCTGCCCGTCACTTTTCGCGTCCTCTCAGCCAACAACGAACGTCGAATTAGACCGGGCTGTGTCCGAGGCCACGCAAACGGTGCTGTCGGTTCCGCCAGAGCAGGGGACCGCATCAATCACATGAAACTGGCGTCGTCGTTTTCCGTGCGCGTGCGCAACCTGCCGCCGAGTCGTCGCCCGATCTTGTACGGGAAAAGGGCGAACCCGAAAATCTTGCGCCCCAGGTAACCGAACACCTCGGTGAACTCGCGCGACATCGACCCCGCAGGCGGCAGGACCATGCCCTGGCCTCCGGCAAACGTCACGACACGGGTGGTATCCGTTTCCGTATCGCGCGGACCGGCTTTTCGCGCCGTGTCCCGGATGTACTCGCGGTCATCGGTGGGTCTCATCGACATATCGGAACCCCTTCGGGCAGCCTGTGTTCAGGTGGTTAGCTTACCAGCGATTCAATCGCGGCGCGAACCACCTCGTCCGGCACGTCTCGTCGCGTCGTCGCCTGGCCCGGCCCCTCCAGCACCACCCAGCGGATTGCGCCGCCGACGGATTTCTTATCAGACTTCGTCGCCTCAAAGATCACATCTGCGTCCATGCCGGGCGCGGAAATGGGCAGGTTGTACCGCTCCAGGAGCGCCTGTTGCCGGTCGATCAACTCGTCGTCGATCAACCCGAGGTCCCGGCTGATACGCGCCGCGCCCATCATGCCGATGCTCACGGCCTCGCCATGCAGGAACTGCCCGTACTCGCTCACCGACTCCAGGGCGTGTCCGATGGTGTGGCCGTAGTTCAGTAGAACGCGCGTATCGCCGGTCTCAAACTCGTCGACCGACACCACCTTCGCCTTGATCGCCACGCTACGGCGGATCACATCGACAGCAAGATCATCGCTGACATCGATCAGCCGATCAGCCTCCGTCTCGAAAGTCGATAGAAGGCCGGCGTCCATGATCAACCCGTGCTTGATCGCCTCCGCCCAGCCGGCGGCCATCTCTCGCTGCGGCAGGGTGTCCAGTGTGTCGATGTCAGCCAGCACGAGCCGGGGCTGGTGAAAAGCGCCGACCAGGTTCTTGCCCTCCGGCAGGTTCACCGCTACCTTGCCGCCCAGGGATGCGTCCACCATCGCTGCAAGCGTGGTCGGCACCTGGATGAACGGCACTCCCCGCCGGTACGTCGCCGCAGCAAACCCCACAGCGTCTCCCATCACCCCTCCCCCGAGCGCCAGCACCACGTCCTGCCGCTCAGCGCGCAGGCGGGCCAGCCACGCGTATATGTCACGGATCTTGTCCAGGTTCTTGGTCGTCTCCCCGGACTGCAGGACAAGGACGTGCGTCTCAAACCCGGCGCGCTCCATCGATTCCTGGACCGGGCGAACAGACGTCGGGAACACCACCTGGTCCGCCACGAGGAACGCCTTGCCCTGAAGGCCTGCGTCGCGCGCCTCCTCACCGAGGTGCTCGATAAGGCCGCGACCGACCACGGCCCGGTAGTCCCCCTGGGATGTGTGGACCACCGCGGCGAGGGCTGATTCCGGAACACCGGTCACTATCTGTCCTCCGATTCCTTGATATTCGATCCCCTTAGATTGCCGGCCGCGCCCCTTATCAAGTTCACGATCTCTGATGCCACGTCCGGCGGCTCCCGGCCTTCCGTATTGATGGTCACATCCGCCGCAGCCGCGTAAGCGTCTTCCCGCTCCGCCAGCAACTGCCGGATTCGCTCGATGCTCGTCTCCTCTATCTCAGCGCCTGACAGCATCGGCCTCACGGCGGCGCGGCGTCCTGACCGGCGGTCCCCTCTCCGGCTGTGCGACCCCCTGCCGCCGTCCAGGCGCGCATGAATGGATTCGGGTGACGCTACGAGCCGGATGGTGAGTCCTGTCCGGGCCATCACGTCACGATTTCGGGCGTCCATCGGCACACCGCCCCCGGTGGATATCACACGCTGCCCGGAGGTCTCCGCGGCTTCACGCAAAACCTCGCGCTCGATTCGCCGGAACTCCTCCTCCCCATCCTCCGCAAATATCTCGGCGATCTGTTTTCGCGTCCGCCTGACTATCAGCCGATCCATATCTACAAAAAGCGCGCCGAGCTCCCGCGCCGCAAGCCGGCCGCTATGAGACTTTCCGGTGGCCGAGAATCCGATCAGGAAAACTTTCTGGTTCGACAGATCATGCTGCCCCGCGGTCTCACTCGCCTGCCCTTCCGACGCCAACATTTCAGTCAGCCCGGCGGGCCGGCTCTCCGGCCCTTTCCCCCGATTGTCCCGGGGCCGATCCAGGCTCGCTACGGAACCGGGCGGACGGCTGGCCAAACTCCTGGTGGCTCGCTACGTAACCGGCCAGGTTGCGGCGTGTTTCGCTGATGTGGTCACCGCCAAACTTCTCCAGCACTGCATGGGCCAGTACCTGCGCCATCATCGCCTCACCGATCACACACGCGGGCGGCACCTGGCAGATGTCGCTGCGATGGTACGGCGCCTCGATCACCTCGCCGGTGTTGATGTCCACCGACGGCAGCGGATCGGTCATGGTGGCTATGGGCTTGATCGCGACGTACAGCACGATGGGGTTGCCGTTCGACATCCCTCCTTCGATACCGCCCGCCTCGTTGGTCGTCTGGCGGAAGCGTCGCGGGTCATCGGGCGCCGGCACGACTACGTCATGCACCTCGCGTCCCGGACGTTCAGTGTTGGCAAATCCGTGCCCTATCTCGACGCCTTTGACGGCGTTGATGCTCATCATCGCCTGCGCCAGCCTGCCGTCCAGCTTCCGGTCCCACTGAATGTGGCTGCCCAGTCCCACCGGGACGCCCTCTGCGACCACCTGGAATATGCCGCCTATGGTCGTCCGGTCCGCCTTCGACGCGTCGATTGCGGCCCGAAAAGCGTCCGCCGCCGCCGGGTCGTCCGTCCGGACGTCACACTCCTCGACAACGTCCCAGTCCACCTCGGACGCCGGTGCGCCGGACGCCCTGACCGAGCCGATGCTCACGACCCGGCTGTGGATCTCGATCCCGAGTTCGTCAAGCAAGGACCGCGCCACCGCGCCCGCCGCAACGCGAGCGGCGGTCTCCCGGGCCGAGGCCCGTTCAAGCACGTTCCGCATGTCGTGCGCCATGTACTTCAGCGCGCCCGGGAAATCGGCGTGACCCGGCACCACCCGGGTGTTCTCTTTACGGTCCACCTCCGGACCTACCGGGCCGACGTCCATCGCACCCTGCCAGTTGGCAAAGTCCTTGTTCTCGATAGTCATCGCGACCGGCGATCCCAGCGTCATACCGTGCCGCACTCCGCCGCGGATGAGGGCGTAGTCGGTCTCGATCTTCATCCTGCCGCCACGGCCGTAACCGCGCTGGCGTCTCGCCAGTTGCGCGGCGATGTACTCCTCGGTGAGCGACACGCCGGCCGGCACGCCCTCAACGATGATGGTCAGGCCGGGGCCATGCGACTCACCGGCGGTCAGAAATCGGAACATTGCTCACCTGGAACACCCGGGATGACCGGGAGGTTACGTAAATATCTCAACAGTCCCCTCTCCCGCGCAACCCGGCGACCGGTGGGCGCTGCCGGTGCGAGAAGTAGAAACCCACCCTCTGCGGCATCGGTGATGATCGCCGGGGTCAGCGTTTCAGGGTTGCGTACGCCCCCGGCACATAACAAGAACGCCAGTCACCGGCAACGCCGATTCATTCTACGCAGGCGCGGAACGCCAGTGCGTCACACCGCATCCGGCCGGTGCGATGGGATTCACCATGTACATCTGGAACGCTGAGGGTCTGAGGGTGGCCTGCGATCCGGCTGACCTGACGGTGGTTGTGGGCGATGGCCAGCCTGTAACGCATTCCGTTCCGCTGCTGGCGAACGAGCGTTACATGACGATCACCAATGACGGTCTTGAGATTATCAAGATGGTCATTAACGGATCCGTGGTTCAGTACTCGGTCAACGGGCAGGGCGGCGCCTCCATGCCGTTGTATGGCCAGGCCGATTACGACATCGGCGAGTACCTGGTCCTGGGAGACAACACGATCGAGATCACGGCGCACGGGCCCGGTGACGGCAGTGCAAGGATCACGATCCACGACTAAACAACGGCGCCATAAGGGCGCATAGCAAAGGCTTCAGCCGGGACCCACGTTCGATCAATCGGGCATGGGTCCCGGCTTCGTGAACGAGCGGGCTGATACTGAACGGGATTTCCCCCGGGATCTCCCCGAGCCATTCAACGCCGGGCGCCCGGCGCGGTCCCGCATGACAGGAGACAAGATTAGATTACTCAGGTGTAGCAGCCATCGCTGTGGATGCAGCGCCTGATGGGGAGCTGATTGATGGGTTCTGACAAAGAGACGGTTGTCCTGGTTGGGCAAAACCTGTTCTTCCTGGGCAGAGTTGAGGCCCTGGCTGAACCACTCGGTTACAATGTCCAGTGGGCTACTACGGAATCAGCCTTCTGGGAATTCTACGCAAGTCGTCGACCCGCCTTGGTCCTGGTCGACCTAGAGGGAAACGAATCGATATGGAGCAATGTCTTAGGAAATATCGATCACGTGGAGGCTGGAGGAGTTAAACTATTAGCATTCGGCCCTCACGAAAACGTCGCTATGTTGGAACGAGCCAGGAATCTAGGTTGCGACCTTGTGCTGAACAAGGGGGAGTTCAATCGAGATCTGCCTAAAATTATCGAGAGTTTAGAGTAGACTCACTAAGATCGGCCGTGTCTTCAAGTGCAGCCGGGGGCCGTTTTGGGGGTGCCTAGGGACTCGCCGACGCGCCCTGTTCCAGACGTATTCCTCCGGCCACGGCCTCGTAGACGGCCTGGCCGATCAGGTGGCCCACCAAGGTAGATGTTCCGGCGTACCGGGAAAATGGGCCACGCCCGGTGGAGGCCACCACTATCGTGTCCATGGAGGTCCCGGTGGCCGGTGACCCTGCTTCGGTCTTTACCCCGGCCTCGAACAAGGCCAGGGTCTTGGCCTCGGTGGCGAGAGTGGCCGCTCTGACCGCCGCCGTTGACGCCAGCCGGGCATCAATCAGGATCACTTGGTTGATGGTCCCTGCCTCGGCTCCTCCGGTATAAACCACGTGGTGGCGGCCTGGAGCGGAAAGATAGGTCAAGCCCACGGTTGCCAGCGCAGCCACTTTTGTCTCCCCTTCGGCATAGGTCGCCGCCTGGAGCCGTTCGTGGTCCAAGCCGGTGATCAGTCCCACAACCGGACCGTCGATCCCCAGGGCCTTGGCTCGGTCCCGTACGAAGGCCCTGGGTCTTTTAAGGGCGTAGTCCCGTTGCTCTGGATCGGCCGGTACTCGCACGCTGAGAATGTGGTTAGTCTCATCGAGGTCGCCCCCCACTACAGAAGAGCTAAGCACCTGAAGGGGCACCTCCGACGCCACCCAGAAGGTCTCGCTATCCACCCTGAGTGAAACGCCTTCAATGCCAGTGTTTACGTCCCGCATTCGAGCATCACCTCCTTATCACTCTTC
>JADFQR010000101.1 GCA_022561735.1 Chloroflexota bacterium
CAAACAATAGGCCCGGGTTGGGGATCGATATCGACGAGGCTCTGGCGGCGAAATTCCCGTTCCAGGAACGGGCGTATGGAGGGGCATGGGATGCGCCGCGCCGGGCCGACGGGAGCGTGGTGCGGCCTTAGAAGTCATGCGGGCGGGCGGGTCGTCGGCCACCGGACGGCTCGCCAATTTCATGGCGTACGCGGGGACGCCTACGGCAATGCGCCGATCGAGAACAGCCCGGCGCGTGGGGCGGTCGCCTGGAACGTGGCGAGGCCGTTGGCGCTGGAAACATGTTGAGTCTCAAGTGGTGTCCAGTCGCCCGCATCGGTCCACAGCCGAACGTTCTCCAGGCTGATACCGCGCTCGGACAACCACTCCTCGGGGATTCCGAACCGGAAGAAAAATCGCTCTTCGCCAACGTCCGGCTGCGAGAACACGTCCACGCTGAACCGCCTGTACGCGGGCTCCGGCGGCGGGTCGCTCAAAGTGTCCGGGGAAGGGTCGATCACCAGTGCGGAATCGATCCCGCCAAACCTGACCCGGAACGAGACGACGCTGATACCGATGGCGTTCGCCTCCGCCTGATCGAACTGGATCGTGATCTGCCCGCCAAAGGGCGCTGAAGTGAATCGCTTGACGATCGGCACGTCCAGGCTGGCGACGGGAACGGTCAAGGTGGCAAATCCCGCTGACACGGTTTCATCGACACCACGATCACTCCATATGAGAAACGCGGCAAATGCGAGAGAAAGCGCCGTGGCGAGGAGTATCAGCAACGCGGCGCGGGCGAATAACGCCTGTTCCGGCACGGGGTCTTTTCGGCCCAGATGCTCGGCCCCGGTCATGGTAAATCGTGGCGCAAGCACCGACTCGCCATAGGCGCGCCATTCCGCAAAACCGCAACGGAGGCAGAAAAGGCGGTTAGATTCCGCGCCCAGGCCGCAGTTACGGCACACCTTGTCCGTCGACAGGTCGATATCCGGCTGGAGCATCGCACCGGAGATTTCCCGCGCCGTGAGCTGCTCAAACGGGGGGTCATCGTCGTCACCGATCTCAAATCGCTGCATCACAGGTTCGTCCGATGCGGAACTGACTGATACAGAACCTGTCGATACAAAGCCCGCCGGGGAGGAGCCTCCAGAGCTTCTTGATGCCCCGGGACCGATGCGGGACAGCTCCCGGCCCAACTCGGACGCCGTGACGTAACGGTCCGCCGGGTTCTTCGCCATGCAGCGTTCAACGATGCGCGCCAGGACGGGGGCAACCCTGCCCGCCCGGGTTGCCAGCGGTGCGGGTACGGCGTCCAGGTGCATGCGCATCACGGCCATCGCTGACTCCGCCTTGAACGGCGGCGAGCCGGTGAGCATGTGATACATGACGCAGCCGAGGCTGTAGATGTCAGACCGCTCGTCCGATGACTTGCCGTCAACCTGTTCAGGGGACATGTAGTGCGGGGTGCCGAGGCGAGCCCCGGTGCGCGTTAGCGCGGTGAGGTCACGTGCATGTGCGATGCCAAAGTCGGTCAGTTGCGCGACGCCATCGGTGGTCAACAACACGTTCTGCGGCTTGATGTCACGGTGGATGATCCCGGCGCGGTGCGCTGCCTCAAGGCCCGCTGCGATGTCCGCCGCCACCTGTACGACGCGCTGCTCGGACATCAAGGGTCCGTCATCTATGAGGGAATCAAGGCTCCGCCACAGGTACTCCATCGCGATGTACGGCGTCCCGTTTTCTTCGCCGATATCCAGGACCCTGACAATGTTCGGGTGGGCGAGGGACGCGGCGAGACGCGCTTCCCTTTCGAGCCGTTTCCGATGCGATGGATCGGAAGCGAGGTGAGGGTCCAGGACCTTAAGCGCTCTTAACTCCCCGTTCCGCGTGTCCGTCACCCGGTATACAGTCGCCTGTGCGCCGGAGGCTACCCGGCTCAACAGCCGGTAGGGGCCGATCATCCCATCAACCATGGCAGCCGCCCCCGGTTTCGCCGGTGCCAGCAGTGCGAACGTGGGCGCGCGCGTACGACGCGGAGAACGTCAGCTTTTCGCGTCGTACCATTCCCGGCGCCTGGCGTCTTGCGCCTTTCAACCAAAACACTTTCGTTCGTAAGGCTACGGTTCACGTTGGTTCGAAACATCGGTACATTCGCCGTGCGCATGTGAGCACACACCCGTCTGCGCAAGCCATGGACAGGGAACGGATGGTCTACGCTGCGCCACCCTCCCGATCCACGATGGCCGGCGGGCGGCCGTTTAGAACGTTCTGGACCTGTCCGCACGTGTTTGCACACGGGGGATGTCTGAATATGTATTCCCAGCCGGGGTCTGGCTTGATGCCGAAAACGTTCCTGGGAGCGCTCGTGGCATTCGTGGCCGTGATCGGCCTGGCATGCGGCGGCGAGCCGGACCTGCTGGCGGTGGAGAACCGCACCGATGGGCCTGTGATTGTTGAGATCATCGAGGTGCCCAATGAACAGCCCCTGGAATCCGGGCCGGCGAGGTCCGCAGAGGTACCGTTCGACACGATGTACGAGACGGAGCTGGTGGAGATAACCGGCGGAACAAGCGCTCGAATTCGCATCACCGGCCCGGACGGCGCCATGTTGTGCGAGCACGTCGCCACTGGAAGCGAGCCCGCGCCGAGGCTCATCGTGCTGGCGGACGGTTGCTCGATCGAGACCGGCGCGCCTTGATAGCCGTTCGCGCAAACGTCTGCCCCGATACTGGAGGGTTTCAACGGGTTGAACCGCTACGCCCCCGGCGTTAACGAGTCGGCGCGGGCAGGTGATCCGTGTTCAGGGGAACAACCCGCTTATCTCTTTATTGACGGCTGCCGCGAAAACGTCGGCCTCGGCGAGCAGTGTCCTGCTGCTCTGAAGCAGGACGTTCGCGTCTCCCGGCCTGGGGATAAATCTATCGACCTCGCGGTCCAGTTCCTCAAACGCTTCCACAGCTACTGCGAAGCCTTCAGCGGTCTTATCCAGAACCTTAACAACGAGTTCGTAGTGGGAGCGAAATTCGATGGGCGGTTCCAACAATCCCCAGCGATCCTGGAGAGCGTTGGCCTCATCAGCGGCAGCTCTCAACTCTTGAAGTCGATTACTTATCTCCGGAGCGGTTGAACGCTCCCATATATCGATCGTTGTCGGTCCGGTACCGAGATTGGCCAGGTTCGTCGCATGGTCCGAGATCAGCTCCCGGTACACGTCTACATATTCTTCGCCGGACGACCCGGAGCATGCCGTGATAAATACGGCGCCGACCAGGAGAAATGAAAGGAGAAATCTCCCGGGCGTCCGTGACGCAAAAGCATTGAAATAGCGCTTCGCGCGTTGCCTGTTCACACCCGGGGCTGTTGTGAACAAGAAGGTCATGCGCGTAGCGCTCTCGCCCGGCACGGCGCGTGGCCGTTTATTCCGCCCACCGGGTTGGCCCTGCTGCGCTCCCTCGCGGCCGCGGGGCAGGCGCTTATGAGTGACATCGACCTGGGTCGTGGCCCTTGTATGCGGTCATCACCGATGGCACACACCGTTAGAGCCGCCTGAAGGCCCGGTCTGCGGTGTCGCCGCCGGCCACGATGCCGGCCACCACCGCTACGACCGTCACGGCCAGCGCTACTTTCCACAGGTTCGTCTTTGGTACCGGAAATGCCATGAGGCCCTCCTGAAAGTTCGCCGCCGAACGGTATCTGGACGGCTACTTCTCGCAGGGGCGCCCCTGGCGTCACATGGCTCTTTTCAGGGTCAGCATCCCGTCGGCGCTCGCTAGCGATGGGAGCAGAATAGGAGCCCGGTGGTCGCGAGCGTATGAACGGGATGCGCTCCGCCGTGAACGAGTTGTGAACGCACACGCTATGTGGGTTGTCCCGGGGGTGATTTAGGTGCTAACACCCACGCGCTGACCTGCGATTTCGGCCGGGCTGCCGGTCCTGCTCCTGCCTCGTTCGCGGCGTCAAACACTGGCCCAGAATTAGCCTTGCAGGGCGGGATCGGGGACTTATCGGGCAGCGGTATGCGAGCGCGAGCGGCGGCGTTCTGTTTCAGACCGCTGTTCTTAGGGCCGGGTCTCTCGCTCTCCCGCAGGTTGTATTGTCCCCGTGTTCAAGGTCGCTGTTATGAAGGGGAACGCCGGTGATCGGCGACCTGTTTGGAGGCGTGGCGCAGCGGGCGCTACCCATGAAGCTGCTGAAGGGCCCGAATGCGAGGCTGCGCCGTCGTCACTCCTGTCTGATCAGGCGCGGCTGGCCGGGAGCGCACGCGCTGCCAGCCACAAGGCCAGTCGTCGAGGCCAGTAGACGCCCGCCCGGGTGCGGGCCGCCTGACCCTGGGATTCCGAAAGGCCAGCGGTCAAATCGCCGGTCTTCATAGACACGATCGCACCCACGATGTAGACGGAAACCAGAACCTCGACAGCGATAATAATGTCGGTACTCATGTGAGCATCCTGGGTGTACGGACGGTTGCCCCGGTTGTTAGCGAGGTTGTATCCCGGTGTGATGTGGCCGGGCAGCGCGATCGCCTCATCATCCGATCAATGTAGTGATTCTGCCAGTGTAATTCCCCGTCTTTCGGCTCTGACTCCATCCGGTTTCGGGTGACGCCGTCTAACGCAGCCTGTGGAGTTTCTCTGGCCCTTTACGACCACCTGTATGCGCGTCAGCCGACAGGAGTTCTCGCGTAATCCCCGGGACGGTTGGTGGAAGTTCGTGCCTAACATCGGCCGGCGAATTAAACGTTGTCGGAGGTTGCGGCATTTGTCGACCGATATCTGCGAATTCAGCGGCTGCTACGAGACCATCCAGACGAGAGAGTTCGCATGCTCCGTGCACATGTTGGAATGGGAAGATGGGGATCTGGACCAGTGCACGGACTGCGATAACCTCAAGTACGTCGACGAGCCCATCTGTGTTGACTGCGCGCCCGGCGTATACGACGACCCAGAGTCAGAGGGGGTCGGGTCTATCCTGGCCTGGGAACCTGAGCCGGATGACGCAGGATTTATTGAGGAGCGGGACGGCACCGGCGGATAACGGTCGGCACTGACCAGGTCAGCTCAGGAGTCCTCCCCGCCGCCGTTGTCCGGGCCCGGTTAGTCCGGGAAGGTTGAACGGGGTGACGAAGCCTGCCAGGTATCAACACCACCGCAAAATGCGAACCGGCCCCGGTACTGGCTAGGCTACCGGGGCCGGTTTTACGTTCAATAAGCTGGTGGAGCTGGCGGGGATCGAACCCGCGACCCCCTGGTTGCAAACTGTGGCCGACCCGTCCGGGTCGGTCCGCTGAAGTCCAGATTTAAAGCTAAATCAGCCCGATCATCGATCTTCCCGTCCGTGGACGGTTGCTGTCATTCGCCCCAGTTGCTGTCAAATCTGCTGTCAATTCGCGGCCACCATCTCGTCAAACGCGGCGGCGACTTTGTGCTCGGCACCCTTGATCAGGTGGGCGTAGACACGCGCCGTCGTGCTCATGTCGCTTTGGCC
>JADFQR010000102.1 GCA_022561735.1 Chloroflexota bacterium
TTCACCGCCAACCGGATTATCGACGCCGCCGGCATGATCGTGGCGCCCGGAGGCATCGAGCCGCACGCACACATCGGGGGACCACGCCAGCCCGAGCGATCAGGTGCTGAGCCGGTCTCGAAGGCGGCGATTTTCGGCGGCACGACGACAGTGCTGGACTTTGCGACGCAGGTCCCGGGCCATGACCTGCTGCACGCAGTCGAGGAGGCGGAAGAGCGGTGGAAGGGGCGCGGATATACCGACTACGCGTACCACCCGATGTTTGGCAATCGGGCCGACGAGAAGTCGATAGGCCAGATCCCGGAGCTGGTGGAGTCTGGAATCCCCAGCTTCAAGATCTTCACGACCAGCATCCGGCCTCCCAGCCCACAGATGGAGAACCGCCAGACCGATTTCGGACGACTTGGCTCGATCATGGAGCGCGTTGCGGCCTCCGGGGGGATGCTTCTCGTCCACTCGGAAGACGACGAGATGGTCCATTACAACTACGAGCGCGCCCGTGAGGATGGCCGGTGGGATCACTGGCATATGAACGAGGTGCACAGCAGGGAGTCGGAGGACGTGTCGTTCCGGCGCGTCACCCGCCTGGCGGAGCTGAAATCATGCCCGGTCTACTTCGTCCACATAAGCGCGGTCGAGGGTATCCAGGAGGTGGCGCGGGCGAGGTCGCTCGGCATGCCGGTTTACGGCGAGACGCTCCACAACTACGCCTGCTTCAGCGCCGCCAACTACCGTGAAGAAAACGGTATGAAGTACCACACCTATCCTTCCTTGAAGGACGAGGCGGACGGGCAGGCGATGTGGCAGGGCTTACTGGACGGGACGCTGTCCACGGTTGCGACGGACCTCGTTTCCACGACATGGGAAGAGAAGATCCGGTTCAAGACTGTGGCTGATGTAACGGGCGGCCACAACGGCATCGAGACCCGCGTGGGCATCGCTTACACGGAGGGCGTTTCAAAGCGCGGGATGTCGCTCGAACGGTTCGTGGAGATCACGTCGTCAAACGCAGCGCGTATCTTCGGCATGTACCCGAAGAAGGGCGCGATCGCACCCGGCAGCGACGCCGATATCACGATCATCGATCCCACGATCAAGCGAAAGTTGACTCTCGACGATCTCCACCTGGAGGACTACAGCATCTGGGAGGGGTACGACATAGAGGGCTGGCCGGTCACGACGTTGCTAAGGGGCAAGGTGGTGGTCGAAAAGGGGCAGCTACTGGGCGCGCCCGGCGACGGTGTTTTCCTGAAGAGGTCGATATCGTCTGCGGTCACTTCACGGCCCGCCTGTTAGGGCCCCGGTCGGGGAGTCCTTCGCGATCTACTGGCTCCGCAGTTGGCGTACCTGATCGTCGGTCAGGGTGTTGTAGCCGTGGCCCCGCAGGAGCAGATACAGACGCGCAGTCTCCTCCAGCTCCTCTACCGCGTCCACCGCGGCGGCGAGCGAATTTGCGGCGACGACCGGGCCGTGGTGCGCGAGGAGGACGGCATGATGCTCAGCGGCCAGTCGCCCGACAGCATGGGCTAACCCGCCATCGCCCGGAGGATAGAACGGCACGAGCGGCAGGACGCCGACGCGCATCACGTAGTACGCGGTGATGGGCGGAAGCACGTCGGCCGGATCGATGTCATCAAGGCACGACACGGCGACGGCATGCGTTGAATGAAGATGAATCACCGCCTGCGCGTCCGGCCGGCGACCGTACATCGCCAGATGGAGCACGGATTCCTTCGTCGGCGAATCGCCGTCCAGATGATTGCCGGCGGCATCGAGCAAAGTCAGCCGGTCAGCATCCAGCCTGCCGAGGCTTGAACCCGTCGGCGTCATCAGAAACCGGTCGCCCGTCCGGACGCTGATGTTGCCGGTCGATCCGCCGGTCAGGCCGCGGTCGAAAACGGACTTGCCGAACTCGACGATCTGACTGCGAAGTTCCCGCCCGGACGATTTGTTCACGGAAGCACCTCAAATGCCTTCAAAAAGAAGTCTTCCGAGCCAAAATTACCGGATTTAAGCGCGAGCGCGATCTCGGGCTCGTTAGTCGTGACGGTCCACGGAATCCCCGGATCAATCTGCGGCCCAACCCGTATTCCGCGCACGCCGAGTTCCTGAACGACAGCGCCGGAGGTTTCGCCGCCCGCTACTACAAGCCTCCGGACGCCGGCCTCGACCAGGAGTCCGGCCACACGGGCCAGCGATTGTTCGATACGTTCTCCGATCTCGGCTGCGCCGAAGCGTTCCTGTGCCCGAGCGACCTGCTCCGGAGAAGCGCTGCTGTACACAAGCACCGGGCCATCGCCGAGCCGGGACACCGCCTCACCGGCCGCCTCATCTGTCACCGATTCAGCGTCATCGCCCAGCCGCATCGGGTCTATGAAGATCGCGGGCCGGCGCGCGGCCATGTAGGCCACTTGAGAGAGCGTCGCCTCGGAGCAACTGCCGGCCACTACCGCCTCGCGTCCCTCGACCCGCGGGAGCGCCTCAGCGTCGGCGTGCGAGCCAAGCAAGCCGGCGCGGCGGAAGTTGTCCGGGAGACCCATCGCGACGCCGGACCCGCCGGTGACGAGCGCCATGCCGTCGCACGCCTCCCCGATAATTCTCAGGTGATCGTCCGTCAGGGCGTCGACGATCGCGTACCTCTTCCCGTTGCGGGCCAGCACGTCGAAAACCTCTCGCATCGCGGCTGGCCCAGCGTTCACCGTGTCGTAGCGCACAAGCCCGACACCGCCGTCCGTTTGCTGATCGAGCACACGCACCAGGTTGGCGTCGGTCATCGGGGTGAGCGGGTGGTTGCGCATCCCGGACTCGGACAGGAGCACGTCGCCAACAAAAAGGTACCCGTGGCATACCGTCCGGGCATTCTCCGGGAAGGCGGGACAAGCGATGGCGAAGTCCGATCCCAGTTCCTCAAGCATGGCGTCCGCCACGGGCCCGATGTTTCCTTCCGGGGTTGAGTCGAACGTGGAACAGTACTTGAAGAACATCTGGCGTGCGCCGGCGGAACGCAACAAGCGCAGTGCGGTCAGTGACTCGTTTACCGCCCGCGAAACCGGCGCCGTCCGTACCTTCAGCGCGACGACAATAGCCTCGGCGTCGGGCAGGCGTTCACCGGGCGCGGGCACGCCGAACAGCTGCACGGTTCGCATGCCGTTCCTGACCAACGTGCTCGCCAGATCAGTCGCGCCGGTAACATCATCCGCCACGCAGCCGAGTAAAAGTGCCATGTGTCCCTCCTGGGGCGACGCTGAAATCATAATGCCGGAGGCGGAGGTCGGGCGGCGGCGGGCCCGTGGCTCGGTCCATTTCGCCAATAATAATCACCATGCCAGCCCGCTATCCGCCACCGCCCTGTCGCGCACCCGGCGGTTCCGGCGGACGCGCCATTGCCATTGACAGTGCGCCCAGCAGGAACATCACGGCGATGATTCCGAACGCCACGTCATAGGTCCCGTAGGCGTCGAACACGATCCCGGCCATCATCGGTCCGACGACCAGCGGGACTGCGCCGACCATGCTCGTCACGCCGAGAATGGTCCCGAAGTGCCGCAGCCCGAACGCCTCTGTCACGGTGAGCGGAATCAAAGCGCCCATCGCTCCAAAACCCATCGCAAAGAAGACGATCACGAGCCAGACGGCGTTGGAGCCACCCGCTGCAACCAGGAGCAGAAGTCCTAACGACTGGATAGCCAGGCTGATCGACATCGCCCAGCGGGCCGTTATCGTCTCGCTCAACCGCCCGAACACGAGTTTGCTGATCACGCCGAAGATGGCCAGCAGCATCACGCCGGATGACGCAGCGCCGCTCGAAAAACCCTTCGACTCAAGGTGCGGAATCAGCTGGGTAAGCACCGCTCCGTACGCAAACGCCGGTACCGCATGCCCGATGGCCATGAAGTAGAAAGTCTTCATGCGGAGTACCTGTCGAAGCGAATAACCGACCGCAGCACCCAGCGCATCATCATCCTGGAATGGGGGCGCCCATCGCTTGTCCCGGTTCGCGATGACATCGCTCTGACGGTCTCTCACATATAAAGCTGTGACCACGGCGATCAGGAGAATGACCACTCCGAAACTGGCGTAGCCCACCCGCCAGCCAGCCAGCCCCACGATGAGGGTGCTTGCCGGCACCATCACCAACCCGCCCAGGTTGTTGCCCGCGGTCACTATCCCCATCATTCGCCCACGCGTGCCTGCGAACCAGATCGAGATCAGGCGTCCGGACGGCAGCATCGTCGCCCCCGGCAGCCCGGCGTACAGGAGCAGGCTGGCGGCGTAGAACTGCCATAGCTCCCCCATAACGGCGTACAGGAAGAATCCGATGCCGATGAGCGCCAGGGAGCCCACCATCACCGGGCGAGAGCCGAATCGGTCTATCCAGCGGCCGACCAGCGGCCCGATCAGCAGCGAAATGACCGACAACGATAACGACAGGTTGACCTCGGTGCGCGACCAGCCGAACTCGTCCTCAAGCGGGTCAACGAACACGCCAAAGGCGTACGCCGTCATGCCGACGGTGAGGCCGCTTGCGAGCGACGCGATCAGCGCGATCGGCCAGCCCCGGTACAGGCCGCGGCGTCTGGCCGCCACGGTTTGACCGGCGGCAGCGAGCGTTGCCGGAGACGTTCCGGACACGGGCGTTACCGGCACACGGGGATCAGGCGAAACTCGCTAATGAGCCCGGACGGCCAGTTGCCGCTCCACCTCGGTCAGCGCTTCGTCGATTCCGGTAACGATCTCGTCCACCTCGCCGCGCGTGATGCACAGCGGCGGCCCCATGGTTATCGATGCGTCGGTAGGACGAAGAATCAGGGCGCGCTTCTCGAACTCGGCGATGAGGCGTTCCCCCACCTTCGCCGCCTTCGGGAACTGTTCCTTCGTATCCCGGTCCTTCACGAGGTCGATTCCGACAAGCAAGCCGAGGCCGCTCACGTTGCCGATCATCGGGTGCGCGGGTTGAAGCTCTTGCAGCCGGCCGAGAAAGTACGCCCCGGTCTCGGCGGAGTTGTCGACCATGCGCTCAGACTCAAGAATCTCGATGTTTTTGAGCGCCGCCGCCGCCGGGACGGGATGCCCCGCGAATGTGAGCACATGCTGCAGGAACCTGCTGTCGTCGCCGCCCGCAAATGCGTCTGCGATCGTCTCGCGGGCGATGCTGCCGCCCAGCGGCATGTAGCTGGAAACGATGCCCTTGGCGACCGACATCAGGTCCGGAACTACGCCCCAGTGCTCCATGGCGAACATCTTCCCGGTACGCCCGAATCCGGTGATCACCTCGTCGGCGATCAGCAGCACGCCGTAGCGGTCACAGATCTCGCGAAGCCGCGGCCAGTACTCGTCGCCGGGAACCGCCACAGCGGACGGCACGCGTAGCTGTTCTGCCATCAGCGCAGCGACCGA
>JADFQR010000103.1 GCA_022561735.1 Chloroflexota bacterium
CGACGTGCTCTACACCGTAAAGGCGCTCGGCATGGTGGTATCCACCGACGTCGAGTTTGGATCCGGGCCGGCCGTGGTCAACGGCTTCTCGGGCCGATGGCAATCGGTGTTTGGCGGCGCTAACAGCGAGTTCGCCGTTGATGGAGAGGACCCGGGAGGCTACGCCGGGGTGCACGCCCGCACCGCCATCGGCGGCTTCACCGGCCGGTTCTCACTTGAGGCAGAGATAATCGTCGCCATCCCGCCTGCTTTCGCACAGGCGATCATCCGCAACCGGGGATGGATATTCCCGCTGCCTCCGGTGATGCTCGACAAAGTCCGGGCGGCGCGCAGCTGATGCCGGGTCAGCCTGATGCGGCCTCCGGCTCTCACTTTCAAGGGTTTTAACGGCAGGAGAACGAATGCACGTAGGCACACAGGTCGGCGCACGTGACGACACGGACTTTGAGGTATGGGCGCAGCTCGGCCTTAAGAACATCTGCGCAGACCCGCCCGGCAATCCCCATGACTGGACGGTCCAGACGCTCAAGGACCACCGGGAGAGGGTCGAGTCTTTCGGCATCTCGCTGGACATGGTTCAGTTGCCGCTCAGTTCCCGGCCGGTCGAGGAGAACCAGAGCGCCGCCGTGATGCTGGCGCAGGACCCGGACCGGGACCGGCAGATTGAGTCAATCTGCAACCTGATCCGGAACGTGTCGGAGGCAGGGATCCCCGCGGTCAAGTACAACATGAACCTGATCGGCATTCCGCGCACGGAGCGGAGGCCGCGGCGGTTCCCGCAACTCCACCTGGCGCTACGCGGAGGCCGACCCGGACCAGGCTCCGACCATCGCCGGTAAGGTCTCCGGGGACGAGTTCTGGGAGAGGATCGACTACTTCCTTGAGCGCGTGGTACCAGTCGCTGCGGAGAACAGGGTCAGGCTGGCCTGCCATCCGCACGACCCGCGCACGCCGGACGGCTACATGGGCGTGGACCGCGTGCTGGGGACCGTTGAGGGCCTCAAGAGGTTCGTCTCGATGCATGAGAACGACTACCACGGCCTGAACTTCTGCCAGGGCACGGTGTCCGAGATGCTCGACAGCCCGGGCGAAGAGATCTACGACGTGATCCGGTACTTCGGGTCGCGGGACAAGATCTTCAACGTCCACTTCCGAAACATCCGCGGACGGGTCGGCGACTTTGTCGAGGTGTTCCCGGACGAGGGGGACGTGGACATGCTCCAGGCCATCCGGGCCTACAAAGAGGTCGGCTACAAATACATGCTCATGCCCGATCACGTGCCGGACATCTCCGGCCCAAACGCAAGCGGGGTGGCGTTCGCCTTCTGCTACGGCTACATCACCGCGCTGCTGCAGGCGGTAGGGGAAGAAGCGTAACCCCGGCCTGAAACAAAGCAGGCGACCGGGAGACGGCGGCAAGAACGGCCCGAGACACCACAGGAGAGACCCAGAATGCGCACAATCGACGCCATCGCCCTCATCCTGAAAAAAGAGGGCATCGAGTTCCTCAGCGCCTTCCCGACCACCCCCGTCATCGAAGCGATCGCGGAATCGGGTATTCGCCCCATCATCTGCCGGCAGGAACGCGTCGGTGTGCACATCGCGGACGGGTTCGCGCGCGTCACCAACGGCCGCAAGGCGTCCGTGTTCGCTATGCAGTACGGCCCGGGCGCTGAGAACGCTTATCCCGGCGTGGCCACGGCGTTCTCCGATTCCGTGCCCATGCTTTTCCTGCCCCTGGGCCATCCGTCATCGCGAGAGAGCGTGCTGCCGATGTACAGCTCCCTGAAGAGCTACGACTCGGTGACAAAGCACATAGAACGCATAAACACGCCGGACCGCGCGGGCGCGTCGTTGCGGCGGGCGTTTGCTGCGATGCGCATGGGCCGCCCGGGTCCGGTGATGCTGGAGGTCCCGTCAGACGTCGCTGTGGAAGAAGTCGACCCCTCGATCGTCGACAGCTACGTACCGGTCAAAGCGGCCATATCGGCGGCGGACGAAGACGACGTAATGGCGGCGGCAAAGGCGTTGCTCGACGCCGGCCGTCCCCTTGTGATCGCCGGGCAGGGCGTCCTGTACGCCGAGGCGAGCGGAGAGCTCACCGAGCTTGCGGAGCTGTTACAGGTCGCGGTGGGCACGACAATGGCCGGGAAAAGCGCCTTCCCGGAGACGCATCCACTATCCGTCGGATCGGTGTCCGAGGTGATGAACGGCGCTGCGCTGGAATACTGGCGTGAGTGCGATGTGCTGTTCGGCATCGGAACCAGTTTCACGATCCAGGGCATGGTCACCCCGATCCCGGCGGGCAAGACCATCATCCACGCCACGAACAACCCGGAGGACCTGCACAAGGACTACCCGTCCGGGCACCCGTTGCTGGGAGACGCCCGGCTGGTGCTGCGACAGATGATCGACGCCTGCCGGGAGTTGCTGTCCACCCGCCAGCGCGAAACGCCCGATACCGCCGGGCGCATCTCCGCCCTCAGGTCTGCGTGGTACGGCGAATGGGAGTCAAAGCTCACATCGGACGAGTCTCCGATCACGCCATACAGGGTTATCGGCGAGTTCATGAAACAGGTCGAGCCGTCCGAGGCGATCGTCACGCACGATTCTGGCAGTCCGCGTATGCAAATCATGCCGTTCTACCGGTCTGACGGGCCGCGCAGCTACATCGGTTGGGGCAAGTCCCACGGCCTCGGCACCGGGCTCGGACTGATCATGGGGGCCAAGCTGGCACGCCCGGAGAAGTTCTGCGTGAACTTCATGGGCGACGCAGCGTTCGGGATGACCGGGTTGGACTTTGAGACGGCGGTTCGCTCAAACATCCCCATCTGCACCATCGTCCTCAATAACGATGACATGGCGGTAGAAGTGCCGCACATGGAGCGATCCCATGACCTGTTCGGCTCCCGCGGCCTGTACGGCCGTTACGCTGATATGGCGCGCGCGATGGGCGGTTGGAGTGAACGGGTGGAAGACCCGGGTGACGTCAGCGCGGCCATCCTGAGGGCGCGCAGGGTGACGGAAGATGGCAAACCCGCGCTGTTGGAGTTTGTGACCAGCAGTGAGATGGCGAAATCAAACCTCCGCGCCTTCGCCTGATCGCCAATATCCCCGGGCTGTCCCATATTAATTGCCGCTCCCAATTGGAGGCGATTTCTCCCGAATCAGCACGGGACGACGACTGAATCATCACTTTCAGATGATTCCCGCAGCGCTGTTTCGCAGAAACACTCGATTCCAGCACGGTAACCTCTTGCGTGTCCCAATGGGCCTGATGAATCCAACGGTCCGTTCGGCTGGACGGGGAAACAGCAATCCATCGCCACGCCTTCGAAGAAGGAAGCGCACGCCATGAGCAGTCAGATATCTCGATCCGCATCAGTGACCGGAATCATTGGAGTAGTTCTCCTCGTATTCGGGATCATCTGGGGCACCGTCATATTTGACCGTTTTGAAAAGGTTCCCGATGACCTCAATCGGGTCGTTGATCTCGAGGGCACTTACACCCTCGTCGACACTCCGTTCGTAGGCCGGTTGCAGGCCAATGCCACGCTCATGGCGCTTGCGGCGTCCGGCAGCGCAGGGGATTTGCTGAGCGACCCCGCGATTGCCGGGCTGCTCGCTAACCCGGGGGCGATTGCGGTCCTTACCGACCCGGCCGTCCTCGCCGCCATAGCCGATCCGACGTTGTTGCCAGCGCTTATGGCTGCCAATCCCGCGGTCGGAGCGCTTCTCAGCGACCCGGCGATCCAGAGCGTTCTGGCGAACCCGGTCGTTGGCGGACTCCTCGCAGATCCGGACGCACTGGGCCTTATCGTTGACCCCCGGACACAGCAGATCCTGGCTAACCCGGCCAACCTGCCGACGGTCGACATCCCGGTGCGCATACACCGCGTGCGGACGGCAACCAGAACCGATGGCGACATCCTCTATCTGAACGAGACTCTCACGACCACCAACCTGATCGATAACTCAGACATGGGTTTGCTGGACCCGCGGTTCGGCCCCGCCGAGACCACCCTGGTTGTGGACCGCGTGGACAAGAACTACCTGACAGACCTCATGGATGAGGGTAAGAAGCGTTCCGGCCAGTGGGGCCTTCCCTTCAACACCGACAAGGACGCCATATACCCGTCGTGGATATCGTTCGCCGGACAGCCGTTGGACGCGGTTTACGATCGTACCGACTCAACGAACGGACTTGAGACCTACGTCTACATCGTCAATGCCAGCAGTGTTCCGCTCGGCGTGGACGACCCGGCGGGCACCGGGTTCCCGCTTGTATTCGACACCGTCACCGTCGTATGGGTCGAGCCGACTACAGGCGCAGGGGTGGACGCGACCGTCCTGGACACGATCTCGGCGCTTGCGCCCGACGGCAGCAAATACGTTCGTATCGCCAACAACCTGAAATACACGGACGCAACGGTCGCAACGCTCGTTGACGAGGCGGAAGACAACAAGAACAATCTGGTCAGGTTTGGGACATGGCTTCCGATAGGAAGCGGCGTCCTGGGCATCGGGTTGCTGGTTGTAGCGGGCGTCATGTATTTCAGGACCCGGGCACGGCAAACGCCCGCGAACTGACCGCTACCGCTATCGGCCAGGCGCCGTAAAACAGTGGCCCGGCCTCGGGGGAACCCTGGTCTGCAGGCGACCGGCTCAGGCTGCGCCTTGCGCCCGGTCCCCGGTCGCCATCCTGTAGGCGTAGTCGAGCGCGGAGATCATGTTGACCTCGCTCGCAATTCCCTGCCCCGCGATATCGAAGCCCGTGCCGTGGTCCACGGACGTCCTGATGATGGGCAATCCCACCGTTATATTGACGCCCTCGTCGAACGCGATGAGCTTGATCGGGATGTGGCCCTGGTCGTGGTACAGCGCAACCACGATGTCGTAGCGGCCGGCGTGCGCCTGCCGGAACACCGTGTCCGGCGAAATCGGCCCCGTGGCGTCAATCCCCTCTGCGCGCGCTGACTCAACCGCCGGCGCAACCTCTTCAGCCTCCTCCACCCCGAACTGTCCGCCATCTCCGGCATGCGGGTTCAGCCCAGCGACTGCGACGCGGGGACGCTCGAAACCCATCTGCTTCAGGTGTTCATGCCCGGCCCGTATCGTGTCCAGGATGCGGTCTGACTTGACGCGCTTCACCGCCTCCTCAAGCGATACATGCGTGCTGACATGGATCACCCTGAGGGCTTCAGACCCGAGCACCATGAAGTACTTCCTGGCGCCCGTAAGACTGCCCAGCAAACCTGTGTGGCCGTCGTACATGTGCCCGGCGAGACGCATCGCTTCCTTGTTGAGGGGCGCTTTCACGATGGCGTCCACGCGCCCGTCCATCGCCAGATGCGCGGCCTTGACGACGTACTCGTACGCC
>JADFQR010000104.1 GCA_022561735.1 Chloroflexota bacterium
GGACGGCGCTCTCAGTTCTGGAGCGACTTCGATGAAACGACGGGAGCGACGCCAGTTGCCAGGCACGGAGTGGAGATGAAGATCGCCATCAGCGGCGACCACGCCGGGTTTGATCTTAAGAACCACATCAAGGATTACGTGGCAGGCCTGGGCCACGAGGTCGTGGATCACGGCGCATTTGAGTACGACGCAGACGACGACTTTCCGGACCTCGCAGCGCCTGTCGCTCGCGCGGTCGCTACGAAAGACGTGGACCGGGGCATAATCTTGTGTGGCAGCGGCGTTGGCGCGTCGGTTGCTGCGAACAAGATTCCCGGCGTGCGCGCCGCAATGTGCCACGACACGTACTCGGCGGCGCAGGGCGTTCAACACGACGATATGAACGTCTTATGCCTGGGCGCACGTATCGTGGGGGTGGCGCTGGCGGAGGCGCTGGTCGATGCGTTCCTCGGCGCTGAAATGGATACACACCCGAGGTTCCAGCGACGCCTGGACAAGGTGCTGAAGCTGGAACGCGAGGGACTGGGCGGATAACAGCCCGTACGAGACCTGGGACACGGACCGGGGGACAACAGCCCTGGCAAATCCCCGTCTGTTAACGACCGGGGGTTGGTAAGGAGATGCCGACATGCCTGACAAATCAGCCAACACCATCCAGCAGGCTCACGCGGTGGGTCAGTCGATCTGGCTCGACTACATCAGTCGGGACCTGATCGACTCCGGCAAGTTGCGACAGCTTGTCGAGACCGGGGTGCGCGGTGTCACCTCAAACCCCTCGATATTCCAGAGCGCTATCTCCGGTTCGAGCGATTACGACACCTCGCTTGCGCGCTACAGCGCAAAGACGTCCGACTCCGCTCGCATTTTCGAGATGCTGGCGATAGACGACGTTCGTGACGCGGCCGACGTCCTGCGGACGGTGTACGACTCGTCCGGGCGCTCGGACGGCTTTGTGAGCATCGAGGTCAATCCGCTGCTGGCGGCCAGGACCGATGCGACGATCGCCGAGGCACGCAGGTTGTTTGCCGAGATCGATCGGCCAAACATCATGATCAAGGTGCCCGGAACGCCGGAGGGCGTGCCCGCCATCCGAAAATTGATCTCTGAAGGCATAAACGTCAACGTGACCCTGCTTTTCTCGCTGGCTGCGTACAGCGCCGCGTCGGGAGCTTTCATCGACGGGCTGTCGGATTACGTAGAAGCCGGTGGAGAGGACCTCGGCGGTATATCCAGCGTGGCGTCGTTCTTCGTCAGCCGCGTGGACGTATCAGCGGACAGTGCGCTGGAGGGTGTGAGCGGCGGCAGCGAGATCGCCGGCAAGATCGGCATCGCAAACGCCAGGCTGGCCTACGACGCTTTCCGGAACCTGTGCGCTACCGAGCGCTGGCAGGAGCTTGAAGGGCGCGGCGCGTTGCCGCAGCGGCCGCTCTGGGCCAGCACCGGCGTAAAAAACCCGGCCTACCCGGACGTTCTCTATATGAACGAGCTGATGGGACCTGACACGGTCAACACCGCGCCCCCGGCCACCCTGGAAGCGTTCCTCGACCACGGCGATGTCGCAGAACGCGTGACGACCGGCGTGGACGAGGCGCGGGCGCATGTGGAGCGGCTGGAGGAGCTGGGGATCAGCCTGGATGCGATCACGAGCGATCTGCTGAAAGCCGGGGTAAAGGCGTTCGCAGACGCGTTCGAGGGTTTGCTGAAGGTGATCGATACCAAAATCAGTGAACTGACGCCAACCCCCGCTCTGGACTGAGTTGCCCGGCATGCGTCAAACGCGTCCCTGGAAAGAACTCGTCCGCCGCGAGCTGGAACGGTTCCGTGACACGGACGCCGTCGCCGCCCTGTGGCGGCGTGATCCGGCCGCATGGGTAGCGCCCTCACCGGGCGGCACACCGGCGGCCGATGCGACAGGCTGGCTTGACCTGCCCGGCCGTATCGACGGCCTTCGCGGTGAGCTAACAGCGTTCGCAGACGCAGCGCGTTCGGACGGCTTTACCGATGTGGTGCTGCTCGGGATGGGCGGAAGCAGCCTGGGGCCGCTCGTGCTGGGGAGCGTGTTTGGAACGGCGGCCGGTTACCTGCGACTGCACGTGCTGGACTCGACGGTGCCCGGGCAGGTGACGGCTGTGCGGGACCGCGTAGACCCCGGCCGGACGTTGTTTCTCGTGTCCAGCAAGTCCGGCACGACCATCGAACCGCTTACGCTGATGAGTTACTTCCGGTGGTGGCTGGAGGAAGCGGGAGTTGAGCGGCCGGACGCAAGTTTCGTCGCCATGACCGACCCGGGCACGCCGCTTGAGTCGCTGGCCCGGGAGCGCGGGTTCAGGCAGGTGTTCAGTACCCCGGAGGACGTTGGCGGCAGGTTTTCCGTGCTGTCCAGTTTCGGGCTGCTCCCGGCGGCGCTCACCGGAGTGGACCTCGCCAGGTTTGCAAAGTCCGCCCTAAGAATGGCGGAAGCGTGCGGACCCGGAGCGGAACCGGACGGCAACCCGGGCGCAGCGCTCGGCGCCACCCTCGGCGGACTGGCCGCAGCGGGGCGTGACAAGGTGACGATCATCTCGTCACCGGGACTGGCGTCTCTCGGGTTGTGGATAGAGCAGCTTCTCGCCGAATCGACCGGGAAAAACGGCAACGGCCTGGTGCCCATCGCCGGTGAGCCCCTGTATGACGCGTCCGGGTACGGGGAAGACCGCAACTTCATTTACGTTCGGCTCGCCGGGGACGACAACAGCCGGACGGACGCCCACGCGAACGCGCTTGAGAACGCGGGCCAGCCCGTGACCCTGCTTGATATGAACGACGAGTACGACCTGGCCGCAGAGTTCTTCCGCTGGGAGTTTGCCGTGGCGCTGGCGGCGCAGGTTATCTCCGTGTATCCGTTTGACCAGCCGGACGTAGAGAGCGCAAAGGAACTCACGCGTAACCTGCTGGCGTCCGGCAACACCGATTCGCAGGCCGTGCTGGCTCCCGCCCAGGAATCCGGCCCCGGCATCGATTCCGGCGTCGATCTGCTCAGGCAGGCGGGACCCGGTGACTACGTTGCTATCCTCGGCTACATCCCGGCGTCCGCTGACGTAGAAGACGCGGTATCCGAACTTCGCGCCGCCATCACCCGTAAGACAGGCGCCGCAACGACTTTCGGATACGGGCCGCGCTATCTGCACTCCACCGGACAGCTTCACAAGGGAGGCCCGGCAAGCGTGATCGGCCTTGCGCTCGCGGCGGGAAACGAGGATGCTCTGGCAGCGCCGGGGGCTGAGCACGGGTTCGAGTCGCTGTTCATCGCACAGCTCTCGGGCGATGTCGAGGCCCTCCGCTCAAACGGCCGCAGAAGTTCCGTGACGGTTCTACGAACACCTTACGCTGACGCCATACGGGGGATCGCAGCAGACCTTGAACGGGCGTAGACGAACGGACCCGGGTTCTGGTTCCGGACCACGTACATAGCGCAATCATCGTGGGGTGGAAACCCGTGCTAGAATCGCCGCCCGATTGGATGTGCCGGGAGTAAGCTGGAGTTATCGAGCGATTCAAGTGGGTCGCTGGCCGGACATTAACCGTGGAACGGCCTTCTTAACCAATGTCACAGAAGCCGATTGCCCCGTTGAGATTCGTGGTCTGAGAGGGCCCATTGAGCATGTCAACAGACGCTGCTGAAACGCCCATGATGGTCCTGGCGGTCGATCACCGCTTCGACCTGTTCACGGAGCTCCTGTCGGCCAGCCCGGTACACCCGGCGGCTGCGGAGCGTGAGCGTGCTGCGAATCTGAAGCAGGTGGTTTTTGAAGGCCTGCTGAAGGCGATAGAGAACGGCGTGCCAAAATCGCAGGCCGGCATCTGGACGGATTCCGACCTCGGCGAGTCGATACTTTTGCGCGGGCGCAGCATGAACCTCAACACCATGATGTCCGTCGAGCGCTCTCGCGTCGCCGAGTTCCGTTTCGAGGACGCCCTGGGTTTCTCCGACCGGCTCTCCAATCTCGGCGTGACGTATGCCGCAGCCCGGGTTCCGTACAACCCGGGCGAAGAGCCGCAGGTTAACGAAGCCCAGCAACGGAAGCTGCGGCGGTTGAGCGAGATCTGCCGCTCCAGCGGGCCAAAGCTGACCCTTGAACTGGTGATGCGACCGACACAGGTCCAGCTCGACCAGTCGGCGAGCCTGGAGGCATGGGACGCCGAAATCCGGCCCGGGTTGGCGGTGCAGGCCATCCGGGAGTTGCAGGACGCTGGAGTTGATCCAGACCTGTGGGCGCTACGCGGGATAGACAACACGGCAGCGATGGCGACCGCCACTGCCCAGGCGCACGTGGATGACCGCAAGGTGGGCGTCCTGTTCACGCTGGGCGACGACCCTGGCGAGGTTTCCAGCGACGGGCCGGGAATGGACCAGAACCTGATCGATCTTGCGGCACGCACGCCGGGATGCCGGGGACTGGTGATCGGCCCCGCGATCTACGCCGCTGACCTGAGCGCGTACGATTCCGGTGAGATCGAGCGGGACGAGGCCAGCGCCCGTATAGCCGAGCGGTACAACGCCGTGTACACGAGTTACACGGATGCGCTCCGTACGTCAGAAGTCGCCTGAATATACGGCTTCCTGGCACGCGACCCGGCTCCAACCACCTGCGTCTCAACAGCCGAACCGCCGGGCAGGCGAATTGATTCGCGCGTTCATATTCGATCTCGACGGCACGCTGGTTGAGACCGAGATGTTGAAGGCGCAAGCGTACGCCGCCGTTTCGCAGGACCTGCTCGGGCTAGACGGCCCGGATGAACGTGCGATAGACCTGTATCGCGGCATCGTCGGCGCAACCGACGAGACGGCGGCGCGGGCGATGGTGGACGGGCTTGGGCTCGCCAGCAAGTTGCCACACGCGGAAGGGGAACCGTGGCAGGCGCTCCGGCTGCTGCAGTCCGGGCGCTACCGGGCCGAGTTTGCGACCGGTGACGGTTTGAGATCGGCCGCGTACCCGCGCACCATCGATCTACTACGGCAACAGGCCGCTTCCGGGATGATCGTCGCCGTGGCAACCTCTTCATTCACAGCGCAGGCCCGCCGGGTCACGGTAGAGCTAGGGATCGAACCACTTCTCGACGCGCTTGTTGGCCGGGACCAGGTCACGCATGGCAAACCGGACCCCGAGATCTACCTGAAGACCGCCGGCATACTGGGGGTTGCACCGCGCGAGGCGGTGGTCATCGAGGACTCGGCTATCGGGCTGGAATCGGCGGTCCGCGCCGGGATGCGGTGCATCGCTGTCGCCAGCGCCTTCAGCGCCGACGGGTTGCGGCAACAATCCCTCCTGGACCAGGAGTGGTGCGTATACGAGCCTGCGGACCTGGCCGGTATCGTCGAACGCCGCCTGACCGAAGACGGATAA
>JADFQR010000105.1 GCA_022561735.1 Chloroflexota bacterium
AACGGCCGTTGGCGCCGGGTCGTCGCTGCTACACGCAACCGCGGCAAGCGCCAGCGCCGCTCCGGCAATCAATATCAGGTTGCGCAATTGCACTCGTCGCCGAACAAGTTTCGCTACTCTGATCAATTCTCACTCCCAGTAGTGCGTGGTTCGGATTTCTCCCGTGCTGACCCTTATTTCGCCCGGACACCGATAACGGATCACCCGGGTTCAGCAATTCCCGGCCAGGCCGCCGGACCAGGCACGAGAACACCGGGCAACGGCCGCTTTGATCCGTTTCCGTCCACCGAGCGAAGTAGGGTTAAGGGTTGCCGGCCGTTGGAGGCTGCCTAGCTCCTGTCATACCACCGGCCGGCGGCCCTTCAGAAGGGAATAGCGAGTACGTGGCTACAATTGCCCCTCCGCGTCCAGCCGGAGGAATCGCCACGCAGGGTCCAGCACGCATAAGTCGCGAAGAGGCCGACAACCTGGCCGCACGATTGCGCGAGCGCGATCCGGGCGCCGTGGATGAGCTGTACGCGCTTATCGGGCGGCGCGCCTTCGGCCTTGCTTACAGGGTTCTCGGGGACAGCAGCGCTGCGGAGGACGCCGTTCAGGAGGCGTTCCTCGCGTTATGGAGGCAGGCGGCGACCGTAGACGGCGGACGTGGCCGGGTCGATTCGTTGCTCATGACGCTCGTATACCGTCGATCCATCGACGCGCTGCGGAAGCGCGAGCGGCGAAATCACATCTCTGGAACCATGCCGGACGAGGTTGTGGATCACGATGCGGCCGAGCTATTTGAGCAGGTCGCAGACGCGCTGACCCATGAACGGGTAGTTGAGTCGATGGGCTTGCTGCCGGTAGATCAGAAAGTGGCTATCGAGCTGGCATATTTCAGCGGGCTGACACATTCAGAGATCGCCCGGAGAACGGGGGCTCCGCTTGGCACGGTAAAAAGCAGGCTTCGGCTCGGATTACTACGGCTGCGGGCCGACTTTGGAATCGAGGAAACGTCGTGACTTGCGACGAAGTTCGCGATCTGACGGGTGCGTACGTCCTCGGGAGTACGACCGGGAACGAGAAACTCCAGATCGAAAGTCACGTCGCCGGGTGCGACCGGCACGCGGAGATCGCCAGCCTTGCTGCGGTAACCCTCGCGCTGGCCTCCGCAGCCCCAGAAGACCCAGCAGACCCGGCAATCGGGCCGTCTCCCGGGCTGGGCGAGCGTATCTCCGCTGCGATCCGGGCGGAGCGCGACGCGCCGGACCGAAGCGTGGACCCGGTTACGCCGGCCGCGAGACCCGGGTGGTGGCGCGCGGGACGGTTCCGGGTATCGTCCGCGGCGCGGCCCTGGTCGATCGCCGCCGCACTGGCGGTAGCGGTTGGAGCGCTGGTCGTCCTAAACGTGACGATGCGGCTGAACGAACCCGGTGAGGAACTCGTTCATTTTTTCAGGGAAGCGGACGGCGACTGGGTACGGGTGGAGGCGACTCTCGGCGAACCCAATGCCAGGGTTTCGCTGGGCGGCTTTGACCCGCTGCCACCGGACCGCGATTACCAGCTATGGGCTGTGCGGAACGACTCGGCGATCAGCCTTGGCGTGTTTGATCCCGACGAAGATGGCAAGTGGTCCGGCAACATAGATTTCCCGCTTGAACGGGGGGACCTGATCGCTATCACGGAGGAGGCGGAGGGCGGGAGCGACGCCCCCACCACCGACCCGCTACTCAGCACGCGCCTGTGAACAGAAAATCCCCGGGATAGCGTGGGCGCTACATCCGCTCCGGCGCATTCATCCCCATGAGCGTCAGGCAGCGGGCGATCGCAATCTGCGCCGCCTCGACCAGCTTGAGGCGGGCCTTCGACACGGGCAGATCGTCCGGTCCATCCGGGAGCACCCGGCAGGCGTCGTAGAACCTCTGCAACGCCCGCGCCACCTCCGTGGCGTAGTGCGGAATCTGCTGCGGCTCAAGACGCTCTGCGGCGCGGTCCACGATATCGGGTAGCGCGGCGATCTGGCGGATCAGGTCTATCTCCAGCCTGTGAGTCAGCAGACTGACATCGCCATCGTCCCAGGTGATGCTCCGTTCCGCCGCGTTGCGCAGGATGCCTGACAGGCGGGCGTGTGCGTACTGGACGTAATAGACAGGGTTTTCCGACGACTGCTTCCGGGCGAGGTCCAGGTCAAACTCCATCTGGCTCTCTGCGCCGCGGCTGAGGAAGGTGTAGCGGACGGCGTCCGCTCCCACGTCATCGATCAGATCACTCACCGTGACGATGACGTTCTTGCGCTTGCTGAAGCGCACGGACTCACCGCCCTCTTTGAACGAGACGATCTGGTTGAGGATGATCGTGAGCCTGTCCGGGTCCATGCCCAGCGCAGTCATCATCGCCTTCATCCGTGCGACGTGTCCGTGATGGTCAGCGCCCCAGACGTTGATCACCTGGTCAAAATTACGTTTCTTAAACTTCTCGGCGTGGTAGGCGATGTCACTGGCGAAGTAGGTGTGCCCGCCCGAGCTCCTGATAACGACGTTGTCCTTGTCCTCGCCGAGCTGGGTGGAGGCGAACCAGCGTGCGCCGTCGCGATCGACCAGGAAGCCGCTGTCGTCGAGCTCCTTCATGGTGGCGTCGAACTGTCCGGAATCGAACAGTGACTGCTCGCTGAACCACACGTCGTAGGTGATTCCGAGCTTTTCCAGGTCTTCCCGGATCAACTCCAGGTTGCGCTCAAGGCCGGGCTTGTACAGCGCGTTGATGGCCTCTTCACGCGGCATGTCGACAAGCGCGCCGCCGTCCTCCGCGTAGATGTCGCGGGCCAGGTCTATGACGTACTCACCGGGATATGCCGTCTCGGGCAGCGGGACGTCGCGCCCGGCCGCCTGCATGTAGCGGGCATACAGCGTCTCCGTGAAGACCCGCATCTGGTTGCCGGCATCGTTGACGTAGTACTCGCGTGTGACCTCTGCGCCGGCCGCCTCAAGCAGGTTGGCGAGTCCACTGCCGATAACCGCGCCGCGGGCGTGGCCGACATGGAGCGGCCCCGTCGGGTTGACGCTTACAAACTCAACCTGGATGCGCTGGCCGGACCGGGAGTCGGTGTCGCCAAAACTGGGCCCGGCAGCGCGTATCACCTCGACCTGTTCCTGGAACCACGCGTCTGCCAGGGTGATGTTGATGAAACCGGGACCCGCAACCTCAACCTTCTGCACGTCCGGGTTTGCCGGGAAGGCGTCGACTATCGCCGCAGCGATGGCGGGGGGGGCCATCTTCATGGCGCGCGCAAGCCGGAGCGGAAGGTTGGTCGCAAAGTCACCGTGACCCTGGTCCCGGGGTTGTTCGATGGCGATCTCGGCGGAACCTGCCGCGGGAAGTTTGCCCTCGGCCTGGGCCACGGAAAGGGCTTCGGCGACCGAATCGCGAAGCTGGACGGCTATTCGCATAAGACCCGAGATCGTAGCACGCCGCGCCGGTCGGGCAGATAGCTGAATACGCTGCGAAATGGGGTCAGAACACCCCGGGGCGTTACCGCGTTGCGGTTCGTGTTCCTGACCCGGCTACGTGGCACGGACCCGGTATCCAGTGGCGAAGGCTCTTCGACCAGTTCTCCAGACAACCCCATCATGATGGTTGCTTTGACCGGGAGCGATCACGCCCCGGGTTCTGAATGCAGGGCGTGCACAGAATGACGCATGATCGCTGGATGGACGCGCCGACTTCGCGTAGCGTTCTTCGAGACCTGCCACCTTCAGAATCCGCTGCCGGGCGCGACCTGCTATCCGGGGATCGGCCGATTCAGAACTGCGCCATCCCAACCAGATCACCCTCACAAAGACGATCGCCGGTCGTCGAACGGCTAAAGGAAATACTCTGAATGTCTTTTCCGGATGGAACTGTCGAGGCCGTGAGCGCGAGCGCGACGCACACGATGATCAAGCCCAATCAATTGAGCATCCGCGTGATCGAGGGACTCGGGGTCGAGGGCGATGCGCACCAGGGGGTGACCGTAAAACATCGCTCACGCGTCCGGCGCGACCCGTCACAGCCGAACCTGCGGCAGGTCCATCTGATACACGGCGAGTTGCTGGACGAGCTGCGGGAAGACGGTTTCCGGGTTGAACCCGGGCAGATGGGCGAGAACGTGACGACGCGCGGCGTGGACCTGCTCTCGTTGCCGCTCGGAACCAAACTTCATCTCGGTGACGATGTTGTGGTTGAGGTCACCGGGTTGCGGAACCCGTGCGCTCAACTTGACGGCATCCAACCCAACTTGATGGCGGCCGTGATCGGAAGGGATGAGGACGGCAAGCCGGTGTTCAAGGCGGGCGTGATGTCTGTCGTTCTGACCGGAGGAGAGGTGCGCCCGGGCGATGTGATCCGGGTGGCGCTCCCCACCGGCGAGCGCCGGGCGCTGGAACCGGTTTAGCAACCATCCCGGGGACCGTGTGAGGGCGCGCCTCAACCACGGGAGTGTGACTTGCCATCTCGGGGTTTCTAACGGCCGCGGCCACCACGCCCGGTGTCGTGCCTATAATGCCGCCGCTACGCTGCCGGAAAGACGGCACGCTTCTTTACGTTTCGAACAGGCCGACTGGAGTGGTGATATGCCAGATAAATCAAGCAAATCCAGCATTCAGGATCGGCGAAGAGATCTCGCTCGGGCCGGACTCGATCTGAGCGAGGAACGGGTTGCCGAGTTGATGGGCCGGTTTGACGATGTAGACACGACGATCGCCGCCATTCGCGCTATCGACGTCAAGGATTTTGAGCCGCACGCCGTGTTTGCGCCGCGGCCTGTGGACGATTAGGCGATCCGCTTTCCCGGGCTGGTCGAGCGCGCTCGCACATTCAACTGCGGCAGCGGTCTTAGCTTCCCCCTCATCCCAACCCGTTCGAGTCCGCTCAGGGGCAAGCTCTTCACAGCCGGGAGAAGTGGGCCGCTCCCTCACGGACAGCTATCCGCCCGGGCTCGCCGTATGGCGGGCGCACCTCATAGAACCCTGATTCCGGAGCGCACCTCGTGCCTGACAACGAACTTACCTACGCCTCGATCGACGAGCTTGCGCCGCGGATACGCTCAGGAGACCTGTCGCCGGTCGAGTTAACACAGGACTCCCTGGACCGTATCGACCGGCTTGAACCCAGCCTGAACGCCTTCCTGGAGGTGTTCTCGGAGAGCGCGCTCGCGCAGGCCCGTGTGGCTGAATCCGAGATACGTGACGGCCGTTACCGCGGCCCGTTGCACGGGATCACCATCGCCCTGAAGGACCTGATTGATGTCAGCGGCACGGTGACGACTGCCGGGTCGACCATCCTCAAGGACAACGTCGCCACATCAGACGCCACGGTGACTCGCCTTCTCAAGGAAGCGGGGGCGATCATCATTGGCAAGGCGGCGCT
>JADFQR010000106.1 GCA_022561735.1 Chloroflexota bacterium
TCGTGGACCGCACAGAATCAAAGCCCTACGCCGGCTGGCGTTAGGCGGGGGACATGAGGCCGGAGATGTGCGCCGAAACCCGGACGTCTATGCAACAAGACTGTCGTATTCCGCCGTTGCGCACGAAAAATGTGACCGATACGTTATGGTCTGGTTCGTACAGCTTCGTACTGCGTCCATCCTGGAGCGGACCCCGGCGGCGGTTACGCCGAATCATGCGATAGGGGGAGCGCATGGCTATCCCGCAGAATGACCCGATCGTCGTCGCCCCGACGCCGACGCCGTTCGATGCACAGGATCGTGTCGACCACGGTATGCTCGCCCGTAACATCGAACGGCTGATGGCCACGCCGCTCGACGGATACGTCCTCGGCACCATAAACGGTGAAGAGGACGCGCTCAGCGAAGACGAGAAGGCCGCAATCGTGGCCACCGTCGCCCGGGTCGCCGGGTCTGAGAAGCTGATCATCGCCGGCATCGACAACCCGTCCCCTTCGGACACCGTCCGGCAGGCAGCGCGTTACGTCGATCTTGGCGCTGACCTTATCCGGGTTCGCATCCCACGCGACCGGGGACCCGGCGAGCTCATCTCGTACTTCAGCGACGTCCTCTCCCGCACGCCGGCGCCAGTAATCGTGATCCATCAAACGCCAACGCGGGAACCGGCTGCGCCGCCAGAGGTTATCGGCGCAATCTGCCAGATGGACAACGTGTACGGGTACGTCACGGATCACGATATCCGGTTCGAGTCATGGGTCAGGCCAGGCGTCCCGGAAGGCCGCAAGTTCTGGACCTGCAACGGGTCACTGCTTTTGCCCGGCGTCTTGATAGGGGCGAACGGCGCCATGATGTGGCTGGGCAACGTCGCCCCGGAACTCGCTGTCCAGATAGTCCGGCTGGGGTCCCAGGGGAAGTTCAACCCGGCGCGTGACATGCAGGCGAGGGCGGCCCGGCTGGACAGCGTGATCGCCCGGTACGGCGTCGCCGGGGTGAAATCAGCGCTGGAGATCCAGGGCTTTGAGGGCATGTCCCCCCGTTCACCGGCGCTCGCGGTTCCCTACGAGGCGCGCTCGGTCATCGAGATGGAGCTCCGAGAGGCCGGGCTGCTGGGCTAGCACGCAGAACCTCTACCGATGCGAGTGAACGGTGGGCAACCAGCCGGGCATTCGGTTCTCGCCGTATCGGCCACCCTTTCCACACCTAATGTGGGGCCATGAAACAGTTTGATGTCGTCGTCGTGGGCGCCGGTCCGGCGGGCCAGCGCGCCGCCGTTCAGGCCGCCAAGCTGGGTGCTTCAGTCGTCGTGATCGAGCCGCGCCCGACCATCGGCGGCGCCGCCATCAACGGCGGGACGATCCCCAGCAAGGCGCTGCGGGAGGCGGTTCTTTACCTCACCGGCTTCCGGGAACGTGAGCTTTACGGCGTCAGTTACTCCGTCAAGCAAGACATCCTGCTCCAGGACCTGACCTACCGGCTTGATCACATCCTCAAGCGTGAAATTGCCGTTATGGAGTCCCAGCTGGCCCGCAACGGCGTCGAGGTGATGCTCGGCAAGGCGTCCTTGTCCGGCGATCACACGCTCCTGGTCGATAACGGACAAGAAAAGATCGAGATCCGCGCTGATTACGTGATCCTTACACCCGGGAGCCAGCCGTCCCACTCCGAAAACGTGCCCATCGATGGCGTCCGAATATTCGACACCGACCAGATCCTCAACCTTCGCGAAATCCCGCGCCGCCTTGCGGTCATCGGCGCTGGCGTAGTCGGGGTGGAGTACGCCTGCATGTTCGCCGCCCTTGGCGTTCGGGTCACCCTTGTCGATATGCAGGAGCAACTGTTGTCCTTCGTTGATCGCGAGATCGTCGAGGCCCTTGTCTACCACATGCGCGATACCGGGGTGTTGTTCCAGCTCGGCGAGGGGGTCGAGTCGGTGACCATTGAAGACGACGAGGTGATCGCGATCACTGAGAGCCGGAAACGTATCACCTCCGACGCGCTTCTATACACGATCGGCCGGCAGGGATCGACCGACGGACTTGGCCTGGAAAACGTTGGTCTTGAGGCTGATGAACGCGGGCGGTTGACGGTGGACGACAGGTACTGCACGTCCGTGCCGTACATCTATGCGGCCGGTGACGTGATCGGGTTTCCCGCGCTCGCATCGTCTTCGATGGAGCAGGGGCGCATCGCCGCACGGAACGCGCTGGGCGCACCGACTGATGGCGTCCAGGACCT
The DNA here is from genome assembly GCA_022561735.1 of Chloroflexota bacterium. The sequence continues at coordinate 2,236 of JADFQR010000106.1, forward strand.
ACTGCCATTCGGTATCTACACGATTCCCGAGATCTCGATAGTCGGGAAGACAGAGGCGCAGTTGACGAAGGAACGCGTGCCTTACGAGATTGGCCTGGGCCGGTACTCGGAGACGGCGCGCGGTCAGATCGTGGGGGACAGCACGGGACGGCTCAAGTTACTCGTGCACCCTGAGACACGGGACCTGCTGGGCGTCCACATCATCGGCGAGAGCGCGTCCGAGTTGATCCACATCGGCCAGGCGGTTATCGCCCTGAATGGGAAGCTCGACTACCTGGTCAACAACGTCTTCAACTACCCGACACTCGCCGAGTGTTACAAGGTCGCCGCGCTGGACGCCTACAACAAGTTGTCCGGCAGAAACGTGTTGCGAAAAGCCGCGTAGGTCCTGCTAATTACCGGTTCCACCGGGAGGGAACCCCGGGAACTGGCCGCTCTCGAACCGTTCTCTCGCCGCGTTCAGATCGAAAGTTCCGTCGGGACCAGAAAACGCCTGCTGTATTTCCGGCGGGATCAGTGGCAGGCCCTGGTCCAGGCGTTGTTGTAACGCCTGCCGTATTTCCGGCGGGATCTCGAACCCGGCCGGCAGTTGCTCTCGGATTTCATCGGGGATTACGAATTCGGTTGTACCCCCGGTGCTCGCGGGCACGGATGCCTGAACGCCGTTCCCGTCGTCGCCATCGTTCATATACGAAAGCAGTCCGCCACCCGTCGCCGCAATAACCGCGACTACAACGACCACGCTTTTGAAACCGAACAACATTCGCTCCCGGCGTACAACGCCTCGATGATGGGTCCCGAAGGTCCGTACCGTAAGGCTACACGCGGCTTGTGAAGCTAATTTGAAGAGTCGTTAATATTTCACTCGGCCCGGTCTCAAGTTCCGATATTTTCTTCATGGAGGTCGACCAGATGGTGTGCGGATGCCCGGCCCCATTGCACTGACCGGAATCACCACCATCACGTTTGACGCTGACGACACCCTGTGGGACTTTGAGACCGGGATGTTTGCAGCCCTCAGGCGTCTTCGCGCGGAGATCGGAGACCTCGTAGGCGGCGCGGCCGCCGTGCCGTCCGTTGAGGAGATGAACGCCACACGGGCGTCCATCGACCGCGAGCCAGCGTTTAGCGACGCTACGCTGGACGCCCGTCGCCGTGAGGCCATCCGCAGATCGGCCTGCGATGCCGGGCTTGACGATTCATCCTTGATCGACGGCCTTTTCGATCTGTACGTGTCCACCCGCCTTGCGAATACGCCCATGTTCCCGGAAACGGAGCCGACGCTTGCCATCCTCGGGAAACGCTTCCAGCTCGGCGTTATAACCAACTCGAACACGGATCCGGCCGAGCTCGGGCTGTCCACCCGGTTTTCTTTCGTTGTCCGCGCTGACATCGAGCCGTACCAGAAACCGGACCCGCGTATCTTCCATCACGCGGCGTCGCTCGGCGGGTACGAGCTCGGCAGCTCCGTACACGTGGGTGACTCGCTGGAGACGGATGTGAACGGCGCCAATCGTGCGGGTGCGATTTCGGTGTGGCTGGACCGCGCCGGTGACCCGGGTGACCCATCGATCTCGCCACATCACACGATCCGATCGTTGTCGGAACTGCCGCGCTTGCTGGGCATTTCATGATGCCTTCACGAGACGCCGTGGTGGACGAAAGACCCCGCCTGCTCAGTTCGTCTGCCGGCGAGGCGGCGCTGCCCGTGACACACGTTGGCACCCACGCGTGGTGGGTACGCGTCTAATCCATGTGCGTTCGACGGTGGCAGGGCTTCATCCGGGCGCGATCATTTGATCGTGTGGCGGCAGCAAAGCCGTAACCCGGATCGGGCCGTCCTGCTAACTGCACGGATCGCTGAATACGTCCCGCTGGAACACAGCCCGGGAAGAACGACCCGGGAACGATCTGGAGAGAGCGATTTGACCACGCGAAACCACTTTGACAAAGACCACAACTTCCCCCGCCTCGCCGTTGGAGTCATGGGTTCGGCCGGGGGCGATTTCCGGCCTGACGTGATGCAGCGTATGGAACGGCTCGGAGAGGAAGTGGCGAAACGCGGGTATGCCCTCATCACCGGTGCAGCGCCGGGCATTCCGCACGCGGCCGTGATCGGGGCCTGTCGCGCGGGCGGATTCGTGGTCGGCATCTCCCCGGCCCTCAACTTCCGGGAGCACGTCGAGCGGTATAAGTCACCGACGTATGGCTACGACGTGATGGTGTACACCGGCAGCGGGCTCATGGGCCGTGAGGTGGAGAACATCAGGACATGCGATGTCGTGGTTATCGCGGGCGGGCGCTCCGGCACGCTTGGCGAGTTCGCGATTGCGTACGACGAGTCAAAGGTGATCGGGATTCTCAGCAACTCCGGCGGGATTGCGGACCATATCGAGGAGATCACGCGCCTGATCAACAAGGACACCGGCGCCATTGTGATATCAGACCCTGATCCGGTGAGGCTCCTGGACAGGCTGGAACAGGAGTACGAGGAGCACGTCCTCCCGTCGTACCTGGAAGCGCTACGCGATCACAACCCGCACGGGACGTTAGAGGCGTAACAAACGCCCGGATGCAGGGGGCCGAGGGTGTCTCAAAATCCCCCTCTCCAAGCGGGAGAGGATTGAGAGTCCGCCCTTCTGGGGAAGGGTGAGGGAGAAGCCCGATCGTTCGACAGCGTTGGATGGCGTCTTCCGAGACAGGCTCGGCAATACGCCCGTCCGTCGAGAGCCTCAGGGCGCGGCGAGCGATGGGGCGGGATCCGGTTACACCGGCTCGCGCTCGAAGTTCAGTTCGAGCAAGCGCTCCAGTATCTCCTCATCTGTGATGTCTGACGGCCAGCCGTACGCGTCGAGCACGGCTGCGTCCAGCCGTTCGTGTGCAAACTGGAGCCACGATGGCTGGGCGTTGTACAGATTCGTGAGCGTGCGTTTTTTGAGATCGACGCCCGTCATGATGTCGCCGGTATCCGGGTCCGGCGAAGGGTTGAGCCAGTTCTCACGTTCTTCGTTCAGGATACGAGCCGCCTCGGCGATCGCGTTTAGATCGCATCGCCATCCGCTGGCGTAGCCGACCCAACTGAGCGCGACGCTCCGCGTCCGTTCCTCGCAGGCGTCGGCGA
>JADFQR010000107.1 GCA_022561735.1 Chloroflexota bacterium
GCCCCCGCCAGGTAGGCGAGGGTGCCGAACACCAGCACTGCGTAGACCACATGCCCGCTCGGGTAGCCACCAGCGCCGAACAACGCCTCGGTCCATTCAAGGTCGTCGGTCGGCCGGGGCCGTGACGCCAGGTCGGTTACGCGGGTCAGCCCGGTCAGAGAACCGGATGCAAGGTATGTGAGCGCCGCGTACCGGCCCCACGCCAGCCACACGACCGGGATGATCAGGACAAACACCACCGGGGCTACGTCATCGTCAGAAATGAAATCGAGCACGTCCACGACTACCCTGACCCCGGTCACGTCCAGGCTGGCGAACCAGCGCGTCAGAGTCCTCTCACCGGCCAGCAAATCGTTGCTCCGGATAACCAGCGTGAAGGCGATCGCCACCACTGCCGTCACGGCTATCGCCGACATCCACTTCAGCCAGTCAGCCCTGACGACCCGGACGTCATCCATGGGCGCGGCCCTTTATTTCAGCCGGTGATGGCCGTTCGCTCATGCCGCGGCGTGTCCGGCCGCCCCGGTCCCGGCGATCCTCCCGAAGACGAAGCCGCTGGTGATGCCGGAGCCGCCCGGGTAGTTCTCGTAAAAGATGCCGCCGACCAGCTCTCCCGCCGCAAACAATCCCGGGATAGGCCGGTCCTGCGTGTCAATCACACGGCCCGTGGTATCTATCTTGAGCCCGCCGAACGTGAAGGTGATGCCACAGGTGACGGCGTAGCCGGTGAACGGCGGCTGGTCCAGCCGCAGCGCCCAGTTGGACTTGGGCGGGCTTATGCCGACCGTGCCTTTGCCGTCGAGGATCGCCGGGTTGTAGGGCGAGTCCTGGACCGCTCCGTTGTACGCATCTACGGTCTCGACCAGCCTGTCCGCATTGATATCCAGCCCGACCGCCAGCTCGCGGATCGTGTTCGCCTCAAACTTGGTCGTCTCACGAATGTGGTACTCGTCACGCAGCATGTCCGTGACCTGTGAATCGAACACCTGGAACGCCAGTCTTTGCGGCTGGTTCAGAATCTCCTTGCCGTACTTCGCGTACGTGTAGTTGCGGAAATCAGCGCCCTCGTCCACGAATCTTTCGCCGTCCAAGTTGACGATCAACCCGAGCGGGTACGAGTGTTTCTGGAACAGGTCAGCGATGTTGCGGTCGCCACCCTCGGAGGGAGCGCCGGCGTCCCACGCCACGGCGTGGCACCCGCTGTAATGGCCGTGCGAGCGCGCGCCGATCTCGAGCGCCATCCGGATGCCGTCGCCGGTGTTGTACCGGGTGCCGCGGACCTTGGCGAGGTCCCACCCGGGGCCGAGGTAGCGCGTGCGCATCTCAGCGTTGGCCTCAAACCCGCCGCAGGCCAGCACGATCGACCTGGTCACGATCTCAGAAAGCCCGTCCGGCCCGCGTACCGCAATGCCACGTATCGCGCCGGCCTGATCCGTCAGCAGGTGGTCGCCCATCACCCCGTACTCGACGTCGATACCGATCTCGGCGGTTCGTTCGAAGAGCGAGTCAACGAGGCCCTTGCCGGCTCCGACCGTTTCGCACGTAAGCCCGCCCCAGAACTTGTAGATGCCATCCACCTTGAACGACTGGCGGCTGTACATGAGGCCCCAGCGGACGCCCTGCTTGCGCAACCATACGGCGGTCTCGTGCGCCTTGTTGACGAGGATGTCGGCCAGCTCCGGGTCAGACATGCCGCCGGTAACCCGCATCAGGTCATCGTAGAACGCGCTGCGAGGGTACGTGCCGACATCAATCTGCGCCCGCTCGGCGTCCGAGATTTCGCCGATCAGCGGGATCAGGTCGTCGATACTCTCGTAGGGGAAGCGGACGGCGCCACCCGTGACGTAAGAGTTGCCGCCGCGCGCCGCCTCCGGCGCTTTTTCGAGCACCAGGACCTTAGCGCCGCCTTCATGCGCTGCGATCGCGGCGCTGAGCGCTGCATTGCCTGCGCCAACCACGACGACATCGTACTTATCTTTCGGGAGGGTCATTGGATTCTCCGGGGTTACATGGTTGGTAACGGGGATTTCGTTCGATTGAGCGTTGCGTAAGCAGGCAGTCTACCGCTGCCGCAGCCTACGGCACGGTGAAGGCCGGGGCCCTGCCCATTCGGCGCCACCCGCCTGTCATCCTGTGCTTGATGCAGGATCGACCATTGCGGCAGCATCGCCAGAAGTTCCTCGTGTCGCTCGTCATGGTGACTCTCGGCGGCGGATTCTCGCGCTCTGTCTAAACGAGCGGATCCTGAATCAAGTTCAGGATGACTGCGATGATCTTTTACTGTGGCTCCCCGGGTTTGAGCCTGCCCACAGGATGATCGGCGCGATGCCTTTGACCCGATCTGTCGGCCTGATCCGTTACCAGGAGTTAGTTCCAGCTGCGCGCCCTATCCGCCGTTCGGGCCGAGATCCTCGTCCGTGATCGTGAGCGGATCGTCCTCCCAGTCTTCGTCTTCGCCGGCCCAGTCAAGGCTGGTGTCACGCTCTCCGGGGGAGACAAATCCCTGCGCTTCAAGGTCCGTGTCGTCCAGGTAAAGGTTTTCCTCGTCCTCCGGCAGGAACGGCTCGGACGTTTCGGCAACATGTTCCCTGGTTTCCGGCTTCTGATCGAACATCGCCATGTCCTCGATCTCGATAAACTTGAGCGAATCTTTCGCTGCCTCCACAACCGTCGGCTCGGTACTGGCCAGCAGATTTCTGAGCGTCCGTTGCGCCTCTGACCCGCCGATGAATCCCATCGCGCGCACGGCCGCCACCTGGACCTCGAGGTCTTGATCGTCCATCAGTTCCAGCAGGCTTCCCAGATGCTCCTCGTTGCCGATCTGCCCGAGGGCCATCGCCGCCTCGAACCGGCAAGACGGGTCAGCGGCGTCGAGCTCGACCAGGATGAACTCCAGCCATCTCGGGTTGCAGTTGCGGCCCATGGCGTGGATCGCTGATTGCCGCATCTCGTTGTCTTCTTCGTCGTCATCGCCCTCAAGGCCTTCCTCGTATCCAATTTCGATGAAGGCTTCGATCGCCTCGCCCTGGAAAACGGCCAGCGCCTCCAGCGCCCGCCGCCGGACCCCCGGAGACTCCAGTTCATCGGTGAAGCATTCAGTCAGCGCTGCCTGGAGCTCTACAGCCTGGCGTGCGGGCATCTTGTCCTCATGCGCCAGCGTCGCCATTCGTGAAAGCCCGAGCGCGGACGCAACGCGAACGTCATCTGACTCATCGTTCCGCAGCATCCGGAGCAGGTGGCGTAACAGTGATGGATCCGTGCTTTCGCCGAGCCCGGCCAAAGAGAGCGCACGCGTTGTGGCGTCTTCCGAGTCCAACCCCTCAAGGAAGACGGCGTCGAACTCCATCTGGAGGTCACTCTCGATAAGTGACGTCAGGCGCGCGTACAGCTCACGAACCCGTTCATGATTCCAGAACGAGAGGTAGTCGATTAGCTCCTGCGCCTCGGACTTCCCGATGCCCGACAGTTCAGACAGCGTGGAGTACGGGATCGATTCCGGGTCCTCAGGCTCGCTTTCGAGCTTGTGAAAAAAATCGGGCAGTCCCAAGTCCGGGTTCCTTTGCGGTGACCTTATATGCCTGCGAGCGCCGGTCCCAGTTCATCCGGCACAGTGTTTGTTCATCCGGCCGCCGCCACCTCGACGCCCAGGCAACGGATGGCCGGTGTTCGCAGGGTTCCGTGCACCCATTCCGCCTTATCCGATACGGCTTCCAACTTGCTCAAAGCGTCGTAAACGTTGCCGGAGATCATCGTGTCCTTGATACGGCCCACGATCTTGCCGTTCTCGATCTTATATCCAAGGAGGACATTTGCCTTGAAATCGCCGCCCATCTGGTTGCCCTGACCGGCCCCGAGAAGTTGCTCGACGACGATCCCTTCCTTGATTCCGAGGAACAGGTCATCGTATGCGGTGTCCCCGGGCGCTATGTCCACCACGCTGGTCCCGGGCGCCGGTAGCGAGGTCAACCCTCTACCCGCGGCCCCCGTGCTGGTGGTGTTCATACGGCCTGCGGTCTGAAGATCGTAAAGGAAATTACTTACGACCCCGTGGTCGATCAACGGAACCCGGCGGCTGGGCACGCCTTCATCGTCACAGGGGCGGCTGCCGATTGCGCCCGCGATCGTGGGGTCATCGAAAACGGAGATTCGCTCGTCGATCACCTTCTCGCCAAGCCGTTCCGCCATCGGCGAGCTCCCGGTCATGATCGCCTTGCCGTTGAACCCGCTGAGAAGCGGGCCGAGGAGGGCGGCCGACACGCCCCGTGGGGTGAATATGACCGGCACCTGGCCGGACGGCGATTCGGCGATATTGCGCGACCATTCAAGCTGCCGGAGAACAGACTCAACCATCCAGTCCGTGTCCGTGAACAGTCTGGACGCCCCGTAACCCTCCCAGACGAAAAGCATGTCCTCACCCCGGACCAGCTCACCGCCGAATCCCACCGAGTAGGACGTCTGGCGGTACTCCGTCTCAAGCCCGGCGCTGTTTGACAGGCTCTGTGTGTGGAGGCCCCGCGATACGCTGGCGGAGCAGTTCAACTCCGGCCAGTCCCTGCGTACGGCGTCGATCAGCGTCTGGCCCGTCTGGACCATCGTGTCGAACGTAAGCGACTCGATATCGGGATCAAAGATATCGACAAGCGGGTAGCCGTCCGGTCCCGGCATTTCGAAGGCCGCCTTCGCGCCGAAAGGCGTTAGCTCTTCGACGCGGGCCACCAACCCGTCTTCAGCGGCCGGGTCGGTCGTCGCGGACAACCCGAGCCGGCCGTCCTTTATGACACGCAGTGCGACGCCGGAAGTGTCACGACGCGTAGCTTCCTTGAGACGGTTGGTCTCGAAGCCGATCGGCTGGCTTTCGCTTGAGACGCGATAAACCTCGGCCTGGTCGAACCCTGCGTCTTTCGCCTGTTGAATGAGATCGGCCATCAGCTACGCCCCCGAGACCAGGCAGTTCTGGATTCGGATATGCGGGCTGCCGTTTGACACCGGGAGGGGGCTCTGGCCTGCCTTGCCGCAACCACCGCCCTGGTTCATGCCGAGATCATTCCCGATACCGTCGATATCGTTCAGCGTCTTGAACACGTTCCCGGACAGCATCACCGGACGGACCATCTCCTCTATCCGTCCTTTCCGGATCATGTACGCCTCTCCGGACGAGAAGGTGAACATCTCCATGCTGGTCATGCCGCCGTACCAGTTGCGCACGTACACACCATCATCGACACCCTCCAGCAGGTCCTCCAGGGAGGCGTCTCCGGGCTCGATTATGGTGTTCGTCATCCGCACGATCGGCGGGTGGTTGAAGCTGATGGCGCGGGCGTTGCCGGAGGGCGTTTCGCCCATCTTCGCCGCG
>JADFQR010000108.1 GCA_022561735.1 Chloroflexota bacterium
GAACTTTCCCGCCGCGGACACCTGGTAAACCGAATCGACGACTGGGCGCGTGTCACGGGCGACGTTTGCGGCATCACACTTGACCATGATGCCGGGACGGTAACCCCCGCGTCCGATCTACGCGCCGATGCGTACGCAATGTCGAGGTAATCGGCCACACCGGTATTCATATGACAGAACAACGCAATACAGACTTCTCATTTTCCACTCTGAATACCGGGGATCCGGAGGCCGCCGGTCGCAGGAGACGCTTTCAGATAGGCAAGCCGCGCTGGACCGTTGTCGCCGGAATGATCGTCGGCGCGTCTTTCACCGGCGGGTACCTGCTCAACTCGTATTTCTACTGCATAGCCCAGTTCTCCTGCAGAGTCTCGCCGTTCTGGACGATAGTGCTGGCGCTCATCGGGGCGTCCGTCGGCGCTATGTTCGGATGGGCCGTCGGCAAGTTCTTCCGCTTCTTTTACCGTATGACGCGCGTTGATTGAACACCGTCACCGCGGGTTCAGAGACCGGGCGGGCCGTGACGTGCTCAAGCGTTAGCCACTTTGACGCGCCTCGCTGTTGAGGCGCAGGAGAGCAACCGATGCCGCCTGCCGGAGATCGTTTCGTTCTGTGGGCGATGAGCGATGCCCACGTCGGATCTGACCTGGGCAAAGGTGACGGCCGCCGGAGTCTCGCCGAGGCGATTGAACAGTCGGAAGGATCGGGCGGGTTCGATTGGGACATAGCGCTCAACCTGGGTGACTTCTCGGGCACGCAGTCCCCGCCCGGCGATGCCGAGGGCCGGGAGATCGTCAGGCAGTACGGGGCCCTCAAGAAACACCGGCGGGAGCAGGTTTACGACCTGGTCGGGAACCACGACGCCTCGGGGCCTTCCGAGCCACAGCAATGGTGGTTCAAGAAGTGGCTCGACCCGACAGGCGATAACACCGCACACTCCGGGGTCGATGCCCGGCACAGGCCGTTCCCGGTCGACGGTACCTGGGAGCGCTATTCGTTCAAGGCCGGAAACCTGCTTTTCCTGGTGATGGGAGACCGGAACGACGGTGGCCCACCCGTCGGGCGTGACGAACTCGGCGGCTACCCGGCTGGAGCGATCTCCTCGGAGACGTTCGAGTGGTGGCGCGACCAGCTCGCATCCAACCGCGACAAGATCGTCATATCGGCGCACCACCACATGCTGAAGGAAACCACCGTTGGATCGGGTGACTGGGAGGGCGTGGACAACCTGTATCACGGGCGGTTCGAGCGCGGCGCGCCCATCGGCGCATCGTACCTGTACTGGGTCGGAGGAGAGCCGGATACGGGTCGCATAGAAGGCGTAATGGCCGATGCCCACTCTCGGGGCGCGCCGGCTATGGACATATGGCTCGGCGCACACACCCACGCTCACCCGGACGATCGGTTCAACGGGCGATCACATATCGAGACGAAGTGGGGTGTGAACTTCGTCAACGTTGCTGCGCTGACCCGCTGGCACATGGACAGGAACCGCACCGGCTATCCGATGTCCCGGGTTCTCGAGTTCACCGACGGCAGCGATGAAGTTCGGGTCCGTTGCTACCTCCACACATCGCAGGTCTCGCCACGTGGCTGGTACAACCGGGCCGAACGCACCTTGAAGTTACGCCACGCGTTCCAGGCCCCCTGAGCCCGGCCCCTTTGTTACCGGTCAGGCCGGGTATCGTCCGTAACCAGACAACTCCGGCCCACGAAACCCATCCCCCGGCTGACAGACGGAGCGCTTTATGCCCACGGTCCTTGAGATGCTGGACATGACCGGCCGCACCGCGATCGTGACAGGCGGCGGCACGCACCTGGGACGCGCCATGGCGAGCGCCCTCGCTGAACTTGGCGCCTCGGTCTACATCGCCAGCCGCCGGGCGGAGTTGTGCGAAGAGACCGCCAGGGAACTTCGGGGGCAGGGGCTCGATGTCACCGGGCTCGGCTGCGATGTCACTGACGAGAGCCAGGTCGATGCCATCGTCGGCAGGGTCATGGCCGATCATGGCCGGCTGGACGTGATGGTGGCGAACGCCGGGGGCGCTTTTACCACCACGTATCTCCCCGACGCGGATATCGAGGAGTTTCGCCGGACCGTCGATCTGAACCTGACCGGCACATACATATGCGCCCAGTCTGCGGCCCGCGTGATGATCCCTGAGCGCAGGGGGGCCATCGTCACCCTGGGCTCAATCCACGGCTTCCTGGCCTCCGACAAACGGATGTACGACGATCTTCCGACCTTCCGTCGCTCAGGACCGCCGTACCAGGCGGCGAAGGGCGGCATATTGAACCTGACACGCGGGCTTGCCGCCGAGCTGGGCGAGTACGGCATCACCGTCAACTCCATAAGCCCGGGCCAGGTCCCGAAGGCAACTACGGACGAGGGCCACATCGAACGCTCGCGCGTCGCCATCCCGCTTCAGCGAACGGGCGTCGCCGATGACCTGAAGGGCGCGATCGCTCTGCTGGCGTCACCGGCCGGCGCATGGATTACCGGACACAACCTCATCGTCGATGGCGGCTGGTCGATCTGGTAGCCCCGGCCGGGGCTTCCTCGTATTAGTCCGGCCGGGGCTGGTTAAGCCGGTTTTTTGCGGCCCGTGATACCGCTGAAACGATACCCATTAGTCCCTGGCCCTTGCCCATGGTTAACGACCCGCCAAAAATCCGGATGGCGATATCGCTGGGGATGCCCGCGATCTTGTCAGCCGGCTCCCCGGACACCGTTTGCTGGAGGATTGCCGACAGGGCGCGTGCCGACACGCCCTGTGGATTCTCGACTGCGAACTGGTATTCCAGCGTGCCGTCTTCCCGGTCCAACGCCCATACGTAAGCCCCAGACTCGCATCTCAGAATGCGATGATCCTCCGGAAACGGGCGCTGCGCCACCTCGGGCGACACCTCTTCGAACTCCCGCGACAACTCGATAAGCATCTGGCCGCGCTCAGTCATGTCCAGCGAGTCGAGCTCGGCCATCAGCTCTTCCAGTGCTTCCGGAACACCCGGCGTTTCGGGCTGCGGGTCCGTGGTCAACCTGGATTACCTCTCGATCGGGACGCCAACAGAGTTGCCCCACTCTGTCCAGCTTCCGTCATAGTTGCGGACGTTGCTGTACCCGAGCAGATTCGTGAGCGTGAACCAGGTGTGGCTTGATCGCTCACCGATCCGGCAGTACACGATCACGTCATCGCCAGGTGCGAGTCCTGCGCCGGACTCGTAGATCTCACGGAGTTCAGATGCTGACTTGAACGTTCCGTCCGATGCGTCCACGGCGCTTGCCCACGGAACGTTTGCCGCGCCAGGGACGTGGCCGCCGCGTAGCGCTCCCTCGTTTGGAAAGTCCTCCATGTGCAGGCGCTCTCCGGAATACTCGGCGGGACTGCGAACATCGATCATCTTGCCCCCGAGGTGCTTCGCTACGTCCTCGCGAAACGCCCGGGTTGTCCTGTCATCTCGTTCGTTCGCGGTGTAGCTCGTCGGGGAGTATGAAGGCGCCTCGGTGGAAGTCGGCCGGCCTTCCGCATCCCATTTGATGCGTCCGCCATCCATGATCTTCGCGTTGGTGTGGCCAAACAGCCCGAACACCCACAGCGCGTAGGTCGCCCACCAGTTATTGCGGTCACCGTACAGGATCACGGTGGTGTCGTTGGCGATGCCATTCCTGGACATCAACGCCTCGAACCCGGCCCTGTCCAGGTAGTCGCGCCGGAGCGGGTCGTTCAGATCAGCCGCCCAGTCGATGTTCACTGCGCTGGAGATATGGCCGGACGGGTAGACCAGCGGGTCCTCGTTGGACTCGACGATCCTGATGCCCGCGTCGTTTAGATGATCGGCGACCCACCCGGTGGACACCAGGGCATCGGGGTTCGCATACCCACGTTCAGAAATTTCGCTCATAACAACCTCTTCAAGCGAATATGCCCGAACGGCGCGCTCCCCCGAATCATCAGGGGTTCGGACATGTGCAAGCTCGCCCAGAAGCCCAGAATGCGGATAGTGCAAGGGCGGTTGGTCCCGGGTAGGAGATTCTATTCGACTACGTCGCTCGTTGGAGCAAGCAGTTGAAGAACATGGGCCACATTGACCACACGCGGCCCTTCGAGGTCAAGAACCACTTCGACCTTCCTTCCGGGGAGGAGTATCACCTCGCGCTCGCCGTCCAGGGCCAGCGTCCCCGGCCGCCGATCGATCTGGTGACGCTCACCGGGCCGGAGAATCGCCCACTCTGCTACCTCGACCTCCGGCACCATGCCGGGCCCGATCGGCGCCCTCACGGAACAGGCGGTCGGGCCATCGCCCCGCCCGAGCCGTATCCGCAGCCCTACCGGCTCATCGATCGCCACAGGCCTGAGCCGCGCACCCACGGCCGATATGCCGATGCTGGCGGGTTCAGCGCGCGTCAAAAATACCTCTTCCACCGTGTCCATGTCCCAGATCGCCCGGGCGCCGACGAACATCTCGGTTGAAACGGCGACATCGATCAACGCCATATCGACCACTTCATCGTTCACGAACACATCAAGCCGCTTGCACCGGGTGATCGCTGCATCCACGCCATCGACCCCCGCAGCGACTGACCCCGCGGCGATACCGGCCAGCGTGCCCTCGACCATCTGCGGAAATACGTTGTTCGTCCCGGTCGAGATCGGAACGATCGGCACATTGCCAGCGCCCTTCGCCACGACCCGGTTGGTGCCGTCTCCGCCCAGCGTCACGATGCACCCGGCGCCCTCAGACATCATGATCCGCGCGGCCAGCGTTGATCCGTCCTGGTGGTCAACGCCCGGCATATCGATGTAACTGGCTTCAATGTCCGAGGCGACGTCCTCCATCGCCGGCGCCGCCAGGCGGCTCAGGTCCGGCATGATAAGCACACGCTCAACACCGGTTGAAACCAACCCGGCGAATACGCGACGGAGAGTGTTCGCTTTCTCCTGGTTTGAGACGACCCTGCCCGCGGCCACAAGGCGGCGAATGTCTTTACCCGCGGCCGGGTTGGCGATGAGGCATAAAACAAACATGGGGTGACTTGTTGGCGCGCGACGTTAAGCTGATCGCTGACGGCGGCTTGGCCGGTATTATCTTTTTACCAGGCTGGCATCGATCGCGCGGCGCGAGACTCGAAGCGTACGTTGGCGTCCTCTGCGACGTTGAGTTCTACGCATACACTACCGACTTTGGCGCCGAGGAAATAACAACGCACGAAGTCATGAAGGAGATTTGCCATGCTACCCGCAGATGCAAAAGGGCGAAAAGAAATTCAGATATTCACAGGCGTGCTTATGTACTTTCCGAAAACTGCCGCTGCTGTTGCA
>JADFQR010000109.1 GCA_022561735.1 Chloroflexota bacterium
CCCACGAGCGGGGATCGCGGAAGAACTCCGTCACATTGATGGTGAGGAACTCCTTGAGAGCGCTCGCCGCCTCGCGATCTCCCCCGATCAGGTCGATGAAAGTCCTGGCCGATCCACCGGCGACCCGGCCGATGTAGCCGTCCAGCCGCCTGATCATCTGTCGCGGCTTGTAGAAGCCCAGATCGACCCCGGTCACCGCCTTGATGGCGGGTTTCAACTGTTCGTATTCCGCGTCGTTCATATCTACCTCACCTCCGGGCCGAGATTCCCGTCAAACGACGGGCGCCACACATCCGGCCGATCTCCCGGGCTATCTCGTCGATCGGCGCCACCCGGTCCGCGTAACCGGCGTCCACCACCGACTTTGGCATTCCGTACACCGCGCATGTCGATTCATGTTCGGTCAGTACGCTCCCGCCCGCGGCCTTGATTAACTGGCATCCGACCTTGCCGTCTGAGCCCATGCCGGTCAGGATCACCCCGTGGCAAACGCCCTTGAATTGCTCCACTGCGGACCGCATCGTCACGTCCACTGAAGGCCGCACCCCGTGGACCTCGGTATCGGTGTTAAGTGAGACAGTCCCGTTGGCGTTGACCGTCATGTGGAAGCCGCCGGGCGCAAGGAGGACGCGCCCGCGCTGAATCCGGTCTCCCTCCGAGGCCTCGAGAACCTCCAACTCTGACGCCGTGTTCAGGCGTGCGGACAGTGACGCCGTGAAGTGGGGCGGCATGTGTTGCACCACCAGGACGGCCGCGTTCAAATCTGCCGGGAGACCGGGAATCACACGGCTCAAGGCGTTCGGCCCGCCCGTAGAAGAACCGATAATCACCAGGGTGTCGAAATCGCCCCCCGGCTGCGCTTTTTTGACCGACTTCCGGGCCGTGATCAATCGGCCGGTTGAGATCCGAGCGCCCGCCGCTACGCGAAGCTTCACAGCCAGTTCCGATATCCCGTCAGCGGAACCCGCCGGTGTGGCGATAGATGGCTTCAAGAAGAAATCGATCGCGCCCAGCTCAAGCGCCTGTAGCGTCACATCCGCGCCCGGGCCGGTCAGCGCGCTGAGCATCACGATAGGGGTTGGTTGTTCCGCCATGATCCGCTTTACGGCGCCAAGTCCGTCCAGCCGCGGCATCGTGACATCCATCGTCACCACGTCAGGGCGTAACGCCTTGACCTGGTCCACCGCTTCCATGCCGTCCCGGGCCTCTCCGACGACCTCAAGGCCCGTTTCGGCGTTGATCCGGCGGCTGATGATTGAGCGCGCAAACGCTGAGTCATCCACGACCAGGACCCGGACGTTACCGTCTTTCCGCCCGGGCTGGCCATTTACGTGCACGCCGTGTGTGCTGGAGAACGTCACTTCAGGCCACGAGCTTTTCGACAGCGTTAAGAACGCGGTCCGGCGCAAACGGCTTCACAATGAAGTCTGCCGCCCCGGCCTTCAACGCCTCCATCACGATCGATTGCTGGCCCATCGCGGTGACCATCGCCACGCGTGCGTTCGGGTTGATGGCGCGAATCTCCTTCAGCGCCGTTAGCCCGTCCATGTCCGGCATCGTGATATCCAGCAGCACGGCGTCGGGTTTCTCTCGTTTGAAGCACTCTACGGCTTCTGCGCCGGTGCTCGCCTCGACAACCTCGTAACCGTTCTCTGAGAGCAGTCTCGTCGCCTTCATCCTCATGAAGGCTGCGTCATCAACAACCAGTATTTTGGCCAACAGTGTCTCCTATATCTCAACCGGCTCGCGGTTGGACGCGGTGATCGCGAGCCTTCCCGTTTCGAGCCAGAGCCTGACAGTTCTACCGTGGGAGCCGCCGACATCAGCGCCGTCGATTCGATCAATCCCCGCTTTGGTGAGCGCCAACCGGGTCGCTTCGATGTTGCTTTCACCTATCTTGAACACGGTGCCCAGCGCACCGATTCCCGCCATCTTGGCGCCGCCTGCCATGCGTACCAGGAGCCGGGACAGGTTGGCGCCCTGCTCTTCCATTTCTTCCAGGAGAAGCGGAACCGCGGCGTTGGCGTATTTCGGTGAGTTTTGGTCAACCCGTCCGGCCCCATCCGGGAGCACAATGTGCGCCATCCCACCGATGTTTGATTTCGGGTCATACGCGCTGAGAGCGATGCACGAACCGAGACCGAGGCAGACCAGGACGCCCGGTGCTTTCCGGACATAAAGCTGGCCGAGACCCACGACCAGGTTGTCTGCGGTATCTACCGTCACGCTGCGCTCCGTTCCTGCACCGCGAGGTTCACGAGATCCGTGCTGGGCAGTACCAGGAACGCCCCTTTTATGTCCATATCGGCCGTCCCAAACTTGGTCTCCACGGCCATCACATCATCCGCATCAAGCATCATCTGGGCGAGGATCGCGTCGATTACGGACCCGGCCATATCGTTGATGATCAGCGGCGGAGTGGGCATGAGTTGCCCGGCCGTGTTATCGCCGAGAACGGTAAGGAAAAAGGCTCCCATTATGTTGCCCATCTCGCCCAGGACGGACTCTTCCATTTCGCCGATCTCGGTCGTCGTCCCCTCGGGCTGCGTCAGCAGCATGTCGATCAGCTTGAAGGCTGTCTCCGGCTCAAACGCCAGCAGCAACTGGCCCGGGGCGGTTCCCTGGATTCCCAGGTACACCCCGATGATCATCGTTTCCGGCCCGCCGAGCAGATCGTGAACCTTGCCGACGTCCTGTTGACGTGGGTCCAGTGAGGTTACTTTGACCTCCTGACCCACCATCTGTGAGAGTCCGGAAATGGAACTGTTGATGCCCTCGAACACGAGTTGCGCCCACCGGTCACCCGTTGGCGCTCCGTCAGGGACTGGCATTTCCTTGTCGTTGTTCATCTCGCAATCTTCCCTTCCGTCCACTCAGGCTGCGGCCTTGAGTTCCGTTGTGTCGGCTGTATCGGCCGATTCGTGATCCCCGGCCCCGGTCGATGGCCGGTGTCCGGAAGTGTCCAGCGTCCCATCCTGTGGTTGATCATCCCGTTGAGGCCGCCTGCCGGCGGCGCTCACGAGACTCGCCACGTCGGCAATCAGCACCACCCTGCCATCACCGAGGATGCTCGCCCCTGAAATACCTTTGACCTCTCCTACGAAGCCGCCGAGAGACTTGACCACGATTTCCTGTGGCTCCGTTAACGAGTCGACGCCCAGCGCGACCTGCTTGTCCCCGGAATTGACGATCACGGCAAAGACCGCGTCTTCGGCCTTCCCGGCGCCACTGCCGCCCGGCCAGATGTCGTGCAACCGGACGAGCGGAATCACACGGTCCCGTATCGTCAATAACTCCGTGCGTCCGCCCACCGTTGTGAGCGTGTGCTGGCTGATCTTGATCGTCTCGGTCACATAGACAAGCGGCAGCGCGTAGTCGCGTTTGCCAACCTTGACCAGCAACGAGTCGACGGTGGCGAGCGTTAGCGGGAGCCGTAATATCAGTTCAGTTCCCACCCCGATGGCGGTTTCTACCGTGATCGATCCGTTGATCGACTCGATGTTCGCTCGGACGATGTCCATGCCCACACCGCGACCGGAAACCTCCGTCGTCTCGTCCGCAGTGGACAGGCCGGGCAAGAAGATCAGGTTTACCGCCTCAGAGTGGGACATACGAGAGACAGACTCTTTCGTCTCAAGCCCACGGGCGACAACTGATTGTTTCAGCTTCCCGGTATCAATTCCGCCCCCATCGTCCTTGACGGAGATAGCGATATAGCCGTGTTCGTGGTACGCGGAGAGCCGTAGCGTCGCCGTTTCCGGCTTGCCGCTGGCGAGGCGATCTTCGGGCGACTCGATTCCATGATCGATGGCGTTACGAAGCAGGTGGACCAGCGGGTCGTATATCCGCTCGACCACCGTGCGGTCTATCTCGGTATCTTCGCCGTCGGTGACGAACTCCACCCGTTTGTTGAGAGTGAGAGCAAGGTCGCGGACCATCCGGTTGAATCGCCGGAACACCGTGCCCACCGGCAGCATCCGGGCCTGCATGATGTCTTCCTGGAGATCAGACACAACCTTTGAGAGATGGCTCGCGGTCTCGGACAGGGACTCAACCAGCTCGTCGTCCTTGTATCGGCTTGAAAGGATCCGCCCGATCTGGCCGATTCGCGTGCGGTCGATAACCAGCTCGCCGATCATGTTGGCCAGGTTGTCCAGCCGTTCGACGTCTATCCGGACCGTCTGAGAGTTGCGTTGTGTCCGGCCTGAAGATTCTTCCTCAACCGATTGGGTGGGAACAGAACTCTCCGCATCTTCCGCCGGACTGACCTCGCGCGACACCTCGGTAAACTCAACAGACTCAACGTCCTGTACAGCCATGAGCGCCTCTGTCAGGGCTTCCTGGCTGGCCTCTGTGATAACTATTGCGTCGATCGTTCTGCCGACTATTTCGGCCTCGATCTCTGTGGACGTGGGAGAACAGGCGAGAAGGTTTCCGATCGACGAGAGTTCAGATACGACCTGGAAAGTACGTACGGTCAGCCATTCACATGACTCAAGCAACTGGACCGTAAGCCGGTAAACGGTGTCGCCTGACGCCTCCGCCTCAAGGATGGCTGCGACGGTGTCGTGATCGATCGTTAGCGGAAGGGGGTCGGCTGTCGCAACCGCATCAGCCGGCTCACCGGACGCCGCTTCCAGCTCTGCGATAACGTCCTCAATATCCGGCTCTTTGTCTGCTTCTCCCGAGAGTTCGTCTTTGAAGGCGCGCAGGACATCCAGGCTGTGCAGGAGCGCGTTGACTATCTCCGTGTTGACGGCAAGTTCGCCGTTTCTCAACCGGTCCAGGAGGGTCTCGGACGCGTGGCCGACGGCCGCCATGTTCCCATGACCGATCGTGGCCGCAGAACCCTTGAGGGTGTGCGCTGCCCGGAAGATTTCCTGCAGCAACTCCTCTCTGGCGCCGTCACGCTCCAGGCGCAGTATGTCATCGTCTAGAAGCTGGAGTTGCTCCTCGGCCTCCTCTAGAAAGACCTTGAGGTCTTCAGGAGTTATGTCTGCGGCAAGATCCATTTCGGCTCGGTGACCTCGGAAAGAAGAGATGCCTGGCTGGTGGGCGCGTTAAGCAAAACCGCGTGATCGCGGCGGTCCAGAAATGGGCGTGTCGGTTTTTCGGGCGATCAGGCGGCGAGAAGCTCCGGGGAACTTTCTGTTTGCGCCGAGGTGAGCACCCGTTCGAGGTCCAGTAGAAGGACGAGCTGTGACTCGAGCTTCGCGATCCCGACGATGTAGTCCGAACCGCCGGCAGCGATCATGTTGGACGGCGGCTCGATCTG
>JADFQR010000110.1 GCA_022561735.1 Chloroflexota bacterium
CCGCACAGCAAGGATGCCGACGTTGCTCTTGAAATCCGCCCTTATCTGCACCGGAGCGGGCGTCGGCGGAAACTCGCGGCCCAACCCGATGAGAAACTCGGGCGGCTTCAGCTCACACGAATATCCCGCCTGCTCAAGGGCGGCGGCGGCGTTGCCCGTGATCATGTTGGCGATCTCGCCCAGGGCAGAACGGCCAAGCTCGTCCAGCTCAAATACGCTCTCGTCAAGCATCGTGCTCACGATCCTCAACGCGTCTTTTTGTTGGAATTCGTAGCTCACCCAGCCGGCAAGATCTCCAGAGACCCGCACAAGGGAGTTTACGTCCGACGTCGTCGTCAGATCGCTGCGGGGCGTTGCGCCGACAAACTCCAGGCCTGTATGCAGCTCGCTCTCCCACACCAGCGATGCGGGAAAAAGGAAGGCGTTTACGTACTGTTCTTTCATAAGCGCGGCCGGCTCCGGCAACTCCTGTGCCTGGAATGCGAACCAACCGATGATCGCTTCTCTGGGGAAATCCGGAAGTGCGGATACAGACCATCGGCCGGTGCGGGCCTGAACGGACCCATACCCGTAGTTACCACAGCGTCCGCCCGCCGTTGTGCCGGCCAATTACCGGCTACGCTAAAGGCCATGTCTCATCCGACAGTGTCAGCGGACCCCCTTGCCGTCCCGGCGTGACCGGCTGGGCCACACGATAGAGGGTCGTCGCGCCGTGCTTGAGGCGCTCCGCGCCGGAACGCCCGTGGACCGGCTGTACGTCCTTGAAACCGCTGAACGCGGGCCGCAGGTCAACGAGATCCTGGAGCGCGCGGCCCGGCTCTCCATAGAGGTCGTGTTCGAAGATCGCCGGAAGATCGAGCGCAGAGCGCAGACCAGACGCCACCAGGGCGTGATCGCCCGCGCGCCGGACCCGCATTACACGCCGTTTGAAGAGCTTGTGGACGCAGCGACAGCACCCGGCCGCAGCGCGCTGATCGTGCTGCTCGACGGGATCGAGGACCCGCACAATTTTGGAGCGATAGCCCGCACCGCCGACGCCGCCGGAGCCGACGGCATCGTGATATCGGAACGGCGCTCCGTCGGGATAACGCCCGGCGCCATCAGCGCCTCAGCCGGGGCGCTTGAGCATGTGTCGGTAGCCCGGGTTGTAAACCTGCCTCGCGCCCTGGACAGCCTCAAGAAATCCGGCCTCTGGATCATCGGGCTGGACGGTGACGGAACGGAACTCCACACGAATGTGGACCTGAGAGCGCCCACGGCGCTCGTGGTCGGGTCCGAGGGGTCGGGCCTGTCACGCCTGGTCCGGGAGAAGTGCGACAGCCTTGTAAGACTGCCCATGTCCGGGGCCGTCGAGTCCTTGAACGCCTCGGTGGCGGCGGCGATAGTACTGTACGAGGCTGTACGGCAGCGTACGAGAACCGATCTCGACCAGCCCGGGAATTGATGCGGATCGGCGGTTAACGCCGCGCACTCGCGTCGTTGCACTGCGTACTCACGACCAGCGCGAACGGTCATAAGCGTCCATTTTCCGGACTGGACCGTCGTCGCAGAATGTTCCATCGCCGCGTGTCACGCTGCTGACTCCCGGGCCGATCCCGGCAGCCATTTGAACCCAGGTATCACCGTCATGGCGATAACGAAAAGCCCGTCTTTCTTCCCCCGCTCCGCAAGAGCCGGAGCGTTGCTCTTCGCGCTCCTGTTGCTGGCGGCGTGTAATGGCGGAAGCGAAACGCCTGTTCCCGTAGCCACAGCATCTCCCGGCCCGGACGCCACGGTTGAACCTGATCCCACCCGGGTTCCCGCCCCGGCCGAGACGGTCAGAGAAGCGACGGCAGAGACTCTCGAACCGACTCCTCCGGCGCAGGAGATTCCACCCACAACAACGCCGTCGTTCCCGGCCGCCGGAGTCAACGCTCCCGCAGGGCTTGAGTGCGAACCCGGTGAGATAGCGAAATGGGACGGCTCAAAATGGGCGTGTGCAACCGATGAAATCTTTGAGCCGCCGCCGGTAATCGCCACCGAAGACATTTTATCCAGCCTCGCCTGCACACAGGACCAGATCGTCAAGTGGAACGGGAGCGAATGGGCGTGCGCGTCGGACGAGACGGGCACGATCTCGCCTGCCGATACGCCGGTGGACGTGCCGCTGGACGTGCTTGCCGGCCTGGCATGTCAGGCCGGGCAGATAGCGAGATGGGACGGGAGCAAATGGGCGTGCGCAGATGACGGAACTGGCGTCAGTCCGTTTTTCACATCATTCCCGTCGCCCGTCGTCCTGGATACCGACGGGCTGGTGGGTCAGCACGTATCCGCTGTATTCGGCTCCGATGGTCTCGCGTTTATGGCGTACTACGACGAGGCAAACGGAGACCTCAAAACGGTCCACTGCGAAGACGCGGACTGTACGGCCTCCCCGGCATCGGTCATAGATTCCGATGGGCTGGTCGGTCTATTCACATCGGTGGCGATAGGAACCGATGGGCTGCCCCTCATTAGTTATGCCAGTTTCACAACCGGCGCCCTCAAAGTGGCGCACTGTGAAACCGTGGCCTGCACCACCGCCACCAGCACAAGCGGCAGCCCGGCGGCGGCGCAGTACACGGCGATCACCATTGGCGGGGACGGACTGGGCCTTATCGCTTACTACGATGGGGCCACGCAAAACTTGAACGTGGTCCATTGCCTGGACCTGCTATGTGAGGAGAGGACGACGGTGATCGTCGATTCCGTGGGCGTTGTCGGGCTGTTCACGTCTATCGCGACCGGCCCTGACGGCCTGGGCCGGATCACATACTGGGACGGCTCCAATGACCTGGTAAAGACGGCCCGGTGCAACGATGCCGCCTGCACGAGCGCGCGTATCGTCACCATCGGATCGGGGCAGTTCCCCTCGATAACGATCGGCGCTGACGGACTCGCGCTGATCAGCTATTACGATCCCGGCCTGCACAGCCTTGTGACCGCCCACTGCTCCAACGCCGATTGCACCGAGACAACGAAATCGATCATCGACTCCCTCGGAAACGTCGGCCAGTTCTCGTCCATTGCAACGGGCGGTGACGGGTTTGGCCTGATCAGCTACTACGATCTCAGTTCCGGCAACCTCAAAGTCGCCCGATGCGCCAACGCTACCTGCACCGCCGTACACGTCACCATGCTTGACTCGGCCGCGAACGTCGGACTGTTCAGCTCGGTCGCGGTCGCCGGGGACGGACTCGCGCTGATCGCCTATTTCGACTCAACAAATGGGAATCTCAAGGCGATCCGATGTGGAATCGGAATCTGCAAAGACCCTGTCAGCGGACCTGATTCCGTCGTGTTCTCGCGGGCGTCCGGCACCGGCGAGGCCACCGCCGTGGCGGCATGTCCCACGGGCGGTCACATAACCGGCGGTGGAGGCGAATCCACGTCACTTCTCCGGTCTAACGCACCTGCAAGCGCCACGACATGGCGTGCGGTGGGGTTTGATCCCGACGGCCTGGTGGTGACCGTTACCGCGTGGGCGATCTGCGCCGGTCCGTCAAATTAGCGAGCGAAGATAGAGGCGGCGACGCATCAGGCTTGCCGGTATCGGCTGCCTGTCCATAATTCGATAATCTGCCAGACGTGCGCCGCGGTCGCTGATTGTGGGCGTAGAATCCCGGGGCCGTTACTCCGCCGGCCGCCACCCCCTGCCACGGGATTCCTGACACGAACTCAGCTTCGCCGACGACCAGCGACTCCTACCGCTGGTTGGCGTTCACAACGGTCGCTGTCGGCCAGTTCACGACCGTCATCGGCAACTCCGGAACGGTCATTGCGCTGCCACGCATCGCTGACGAGCTGGAACTTGACCTCGCAGTCGCTTCCTGGGTGATGGTGGCCATGGCGCTCACGATCAGCGCCGTGCTTCTGCCGATGGGCCGCCTGTCAGATATCGTGGGCCGCAAACGGGTTTACCTGGCCGGGATGCTGGTCATGGCGGGCGGCGTGGCCGTCAGCGCCACGTCCCAGAACCTGCCGATTCTTCTGGTCGGCCGCGTGATAGAGGGCTTCGGCGCGGCGATGGTCATGACCGTCGCCGTGGCGATCATCACATCCGTTTTCCCGGCTCGCGAGCGCGGCAAGGCGCTCGGCATGAACATGTTCGTCATCGGCCTGGGAGCCGTCAGCGGGCCGGTTGTTGGCGGCGTGCTCGTAGACATATTCAGCTGGCGGGCGATCTTTGTGGCCACCGGGGTTGTCAGCCTGATCGGCGCCGTTCTGGCGTTCGTTTTCATCGACGAGCGACGTGTCGGCGGTGGCAATTCAGAGGCCGGTGGACGGCTGGACTGGCCGGGCATCTTCACATCATCCGCCGGGCTGGCGATCCTGATCCTTGCGTTGACCAACGGAAACCGCTTCGGATGGGGTTCGCCGTACATCGTCGGCGGCTTCGTCGGTTTTGTCGTATTACTGGCCTGGTTCCTGCGCTGGGAAGCACGCGCCGCCTCCCCGATGATTGACCTGGCGATTTTCCGGGTGAGCCAGTTCTCGTGGGCCGTGTCCGGCCGGTTCCTGGGATTCTTGATGAACGGCCCCACGAACTTCCTGATGCCGTTCTATCTCCAGGAAGTGACAGGGCGCAGCGCCAGCCAGGCCGGGCTGATCACGATTCCGTTGCCGGTCACCATGGCGATTGTGGGCGCGTTCGCAGGCCGGTTGTCAGACCGGTTCGGGTTCCGCAATTTCATGCTCGCCGGCCTGGGGCTGCAACTCGGCACCCTGGCGGCATTCTCCACTTTCGATCAAAGCACGCCGCTCGCCGTGATCCTGCCGATCATGTTCGTACACGGCCTGGGTTCCGGGTTGTGGATGGCGCCCAACCTGTCTGCCGCGATCGGCGCAGTATCGAGATCGACGTACGGAGTCGCGGCGGCGTTCCTGAACCTGGTGCGCAATACCGCCAACGTGACAGCGATAGCGATGGCCGCCGCTATCGTGGCCGGGGTCATGATCTCCCGCGGCGCCGGCTCGGACCTGAACGCCGTATCCGACGACCCGTCCGGTCCCGCGGGCGACGCGTTTGTGTCCGGGATGCACATCGTGTTCCGAATCTTGATCGCCGCCGGCGTTCTTGCGATGGTGGCTGCAGTCATGGCCGAGAGGAGCGCCACTCGCGCACACCTCAACACTCCCGGTCCATCAGAGACCGAAGGCAAACCACGCGTCCCCGCGATCGGGTCAGAGTGAGGCTAGACTTCTCCAGCGGCCGGAGCGGGAGTCCCCGTGCGGGCGCA
>JADFQR010000111.1 GCA_022561735.1 Chloroflexota bacterium
GCCTCCATCACGTGGTAGAAACCTTTGCCCTCTTCACCGCCGACCAGTCGATCTGCCGAAATCCTGTAATCCTGGAAAATCAGCTCGGAGGTGTCCACGCCGCGGTACCCGAGCTTGTTCAGGTCACGGCCAGCGGTGAAACCCGGCCCCTTCTCTGCGATGAAGGCGCTGATACCGCGGTGCTGCGGGACTATGCTCGTGTCGGTCTTCGCGAGCAAAAGGAAAACGTCGCCGGTCCGGCCGTTTGTGATAAACGACTTGTTGCCGTTCACCACATACTCTTCGCCGTCCTTGACGGCCGTCGTCTGCAAACTGGCGACATCGCTGCCGCCGCCGGGCTCGGTTAACGCCAGTCCGCCGCGCTTTTCGCCGGACGCCAGCTTTGGCAACCACTCCCGCTTTTGCGCCTCTGTTCCGTGACTTACGAGGGCGGCGGTGAGGATGGAGTGCGTGCCGATCGGCGCCGTGATCGACATCCAGCCCTTGCACAACTCCTCGAAAACCATCGCGTACGTGGTGTAGTCCAGCCCCAGCCCACCGTACTCCTCGGGCACCGTAATGCCGAACAACCCCATCTCCGCCATCTGTTCCACGAGTTCGGTGGGGTAGGTGTCGTTCTCGTCGTGCTCGGCGGCCTGTGGAATCACGTCCTTCTGGACGAACTCTCGTACGGTTGCGATTATCTGGCGGCGGGTCTCTTCAAGTTCAGCGGTGGTCATTGTTGATCCTGTTTGCTCTGGCTGCGCGCCGTGGGGTTTCGTACCCGGAATTGTGCGATGCAACGGGGCGTGCGGCAAGGTGCCGGCGCATCTCATGGCGTGACGCGTCGTGCTGGCGGGGGCCGCACGATAGAATCCCGGACCATGAGCGCAGTTGAGAAACTTCTCGCAGGCTTCAAATCCGGCACGTTACTACGGCCTTCGGTCGACGTTCCAAACTCAGTGGACCTGTCCCGGGCCGTCGCGCGGCTCTGCGGAGACGCCAGTAATTGGGGGAACCCGGGGGACGACGGAGATTCGGCGGGCGCCGGTTCTGTTGACGAGATCGCGGGGCTCATTGGACAGTCGGAGCACCTCGTGTTCGTCATGGCGGACGGACTGGGCATGACGCTGCTGGAGACGCTCAACGAGAGCGCGTTCCTGCGCCGCCACCTGGCACAGGAGTTGCGATCGGTATTCCCGTCCACCACGGCCGCTGCGCTGACGACACTGGCAACCGGCGCCTGGCCCGGGAAGCACGCCGTAACCGGTTGGTGGACCCATATAGCGGAGATTTCCGGTCCGGCAACGGTCCTCCCCTTCGTAAGCCGCGCCACCGGCGCTCCGCTCGCGGAGCATGGCGTTACCGCTGAAACCGCGTTCCCGATCACATCCCGCCTCTCCTCTTTCGATCGAAGCGTCATGGGTATCCTCCCAGACAACCTGGTCCGCAGCATCTTTTCCGGGTACTCGCTGGGCCGGGCGATCAGACGGGGTTACGGCTCGATATCTGACGGAGTAGACCGCGTGCTGACCCGGCTTCAGAACGCGTCAGGCCCTTCCTACACCTATCTGTACTTGCCGCAGATCGATTCCGCCGAGCACACGACGGGTGTCCACAGCGGCGCTACCCGTGCCGCGCTGGATGACGTGAACAGCGGACTGGAACGCCTGGCCGCCGCAATGCCGGAAACGGCAACCCTCGTGGTCACGTCTGACCACGGTCACCTGGACGCCTTTCCGGCCGAGCCGATGTTGATCCGGGAGGATGACGAGATCGGCCGGATGCTTCGTTTCGCGCCGTCCGGGGATGCCCGCGTCAACTACTACCACGTGCGTAGCGACGTGATCGGCCGGTTCGCTGATGCGTTCGCCGGCAGGATGCCGGAACAGGTAGCGCTGCTCACGCCGGATGAGCTGGAAGAACTTGAACTACTCGGGCCGGGCGAACTTTCTGCGCTCACGCGTGCCCGTATCGGTGACTACATCGCCATCTCCACGGACGCCGCCGTGTTCGCGTGGGCGTACGGCGGCACCGATGGGCCGGACATGTCGCGGCTCGTTTCTCATCATTCCGGCCTGTCTCCAGACGAGATGCGCATCCCGCTGATAGTTTCCGGAGCCGGCTGATCCGGGAAAACCCCAATCATCCGCCGCGCGCACCCGGTAGCAGCGCCAGTTTTTGCGTCGCAACGTCGCAACTACGCCCATGCTGAAATTGGGGGGTCTCACGCTGACGCAGGTGAATCCAGGTGCCAGACTCAGGCCACGCCCTTCAGACTTGTCGATCAATCGCGCCACCAGCACACCCGGGAGTAGACGGACGTATGCGCCAGGAATTCGTCAACCCGTTCCTCACAGCAGCTCAGCATGTCTTCAAGGTCGAACTCGGCCAGGAACTCGTGTTCAAAGGCGCCCGGATGGCCGATGACACGATGACGAGCGAGGACATCACCGCGTTCATAGGCGTGACAGGCCGGCTGGAAGGCAACGTTTTTTACGGGTTCAAACGGGGAGTGGCACGGGCAATCCTCACCATCATGCTCGGCAAACCGCCCTCAGGCATGGACCAGATGGCGCTGTCAGCGCTCGGTGAGCTGGCCAACATGATTACCGGTAACGCGGCCATCGGACTCGCTGGAGCAGGCTATTCGACCGACCTTACGCCGCCCACATTGATCCAGCCGAAGGGCAGCAAGTTCACGACCCTCGGCTGCCCGCAGATTGTGGTCGATCTTGAAAGCGAATGCGGACCCTTCCCCGTGCGCATCAGCCTGCGCGAGAACGAGCAGGCTCTGGCCGCCTGAGGTTGGCGTCTGGAAAATTAGTCGCCCGGCCGTCTCGCCAGCCCGGCCGGGTGACGGTATCCTCTCAGTCCTTGATGAATTCTTGGGTGAATTCCTGGGTGAATTCCTGGCGGGTCTCCGGCCGATCTTGAGAGTGTTCAAGGCGCGCCCGTCTGCCAGCCGAGCATTGACGGGGGACACATGGGGGACTCGCAGGACGCGTCCGCGGATATGCCCGGCGCGGAATACGCAGGCCAGGCGATGGACCGCGAACGCTTCATCACTACGTCAGCACGGCTCGCGGCGGAGGTCTATGACTTTCATCACCGCTGGGCCCTGGAGTCAGGCGCGCCCGTCGAGGTGATGCGCCGGCGTGCGCCGATGCTTGACGAAGAGGTCCGTGAGCTGCGGGAAGAGGTTGAACGGCCGGAGCCTGATTTTGACGAGACAGCGATGTCGGAAGAGGCGGCGGACGTGCTGTTTGTCGCCCTCGGTCACATGGAGCAACTCGGCGCTGCCGGGCTGGCGGGGATGGAAGCGGTCACCGCCAAGAACATCGCAAAGACCACAAAATCTCATTTCCTGCACCCAGACACCGGCAAGGTAACGCGCCGAAATCGGCCCGAGCCGAGTCTCCTTGAAAACCGGGGAACCCGGGACGGGAGTCAGGGGGGCCCGGCATGAAGATCACCGGGATCAAGACGTTCGAGATCGCGCCGGGGGAGATCGTTGGTCCGGGCCGGACCTGGCTTTTCGTGCGTGTCGATACTGATGAGGGGATAAGCGGCTGGGGCGAGGCGACAAACTCGGGCGCTGGATCAAACACGCTCATCAGCACCGCCCTGGACCTCGTTACGCAAGACCTGGTTGGCGAAGACCCGGCGGATATTGAGCCTATCTGGCATAAGCTGTTCCGCCGATTCAGCTACCTGGGTTCGCGCGGGCTGCCGACGGCGATGACGGCGGGTATCGACATAGCCCTGTGGGACATAAAAGGGAAGGCCACCGGACGCCCGGTTTATGACCTTCTCGGCGGCCGCTTCCGGGACGAGGTTCGCCTGTACGCGAACTCATGGTTCGAAGGTTGCGAGACGCCGGACGATTATGCGCGGGCCGCCCGTGAAAGGGTGCTTTCAGCGGGCCACACAGCCCTGAAACTGGACCCGTTTCGGGAGATGGTGGCGACCCACCACATGTTTGCGGAGGGCCAGATATCGCCGTCCGGTGAACAGGAGGGTTACGACATCGTCGCCGCCATCCGCGAGGCGGTCGGGCCGCAACACGAGATCCTGATCGACGCTCACGGCCACTTCAATGTTCCGACAGCGATCCGCCTGGCAAACAACCTGTTCGAGCAGTCCAACATCGCGTGGTTCGAGGAGCCGGTGCCCCCGGAGTCGTATGACGCTTTAAAACAGGTTCGTGAGAACACCAACGCCCCGCTCTGCGTCGGCGAGCGCCTCTACACGCGGTTCGATTTCGTGCCGCTGTTCCGGGACCGGCTGGTGGACTATGTGATGCCGGACACGATCTGGTCAGGCGGCATCTCGGAGATCAAACGGATCGCAACCATGGCCGAGGCGTACTACATACCGATCTCGCCGCACGCTGTGCCCTCCGGGCCGCTCGCGCTGATCGCATCGGCGCACGTCATGAGCTCGGTGCCCAACTTCTACCGGCAGGAGCACGGCATGCGCGCCATCCCCGTCCAGAACAGTCTTCTCACGGAGCCGATGGACATCGCCGACGGCGTGATCAGGCTGAACGGCAAGCCGGGACTCGGGTACGAGATGGACGAGGACGAGCTGCTATCGCGGGCGGTGTAGCGGCGGCCTCAGGGAGATCAATCTCTCTCTGCGAAAGGATCGGGTGACAGGACGCGGGCGAGGGCTTCAGGTCGCGGTGGAGCGGGTCCCGCCGCTACAACGTCGCCGCCGGATGGGTCCTTCGAGGGCCTCAGGACGCGGTGGAGCGGGCCCCGCCGTTACAACGTCGCCGCCGGATGGGTCCTTCGAAGGTCTCAGGACGCGGGCGAGGGCCCCAGGCCCCGCCAGGATAAGGTGCAGGCGAGCCTGCCCTGGTCAGACCACCTGGTGCAGCAGGTCCTTCTCCCCACGGCCCAGCCGTCCCAGGTTCTCGATCAGGATGTCCATCAGGTTCTCTTCGTACATCCGGGTCTCTGAGGCGTTGTGGGGCGTGACGATCACGTTGTCCAGGTCCCAGTAGGGGCTGTCCGGGCCGAGCGGCTCCTCGTGAAAGTGGTCTAGCGCCGCCCCGGCGATATCGCATCTGCGCAGAGCGGGGACAAGGTCCTCGTCCACCACGCACCCTCCGCGAGCTACGTTCACGAGGAAGGCGCTGCGCTTCATAAGCCCGAGCGTCCGCCTGTTGATCAACCCGTTCGTCTCGTCGGTCAGCGGGCAGGTCAGTACCACGTAGTCCGACTCCCGGAGAAGGTCATCGAGTCCGTCCGTTCCGGT
>JADFQR010000112.1 GCA_022561735.1 Chloroflexota bacterium
AATCGCTCAAGGAATACCACCGGACACAGTACGTCGCCGGCAATACCGTTATTTCGGTGGCCGGCGCCCTGTCCCACGACCGCGTGGTCGCAGACGTCGCCGAGCTGATGGGTGACCTGCAGGACGGCGAGACGGCGTCCATGTTCCCGTTCATAGATAACCTGAACGGACCGGTCATGCGGTTACAGCACAGGGACACGGAGCAAGCCCACCTGTCACTCGGCATGCACGGGATTTCCGCCCATGACGATGACCGTTACGCACTCCGTCTGCTTTCCACGATATTCGGCGGCTCGATGAGCAGCCGCCTGTTTGAAGAGGTGCGCGAGAAGCGTGGACTGGCGTACTCGATCCACGCCGGTCCGGCGCATTACAAGGACGCGGGCTCGTTCCAGATATCGTCCGGGGTGGACCCGAAGCGCGCTACCGAGGCGATCAAGGTGATCATTGACGAGGTGGTCAAGCTTCGCGACGGCGTGACCGAGGACGAGTTCGAAAAGTCCAAGAAATTGACCACGGGCCGGATCTTGATGCGCATGGAAGAGAGCCGCGCGGTGGCAGGATCTATCGGCTCACAGGAGCTGCTGCTAGGCGAGGTAAAGACGGTCGATGAGGTGATCGCAGCGTACGAAGCGGTAGAGATAGACCAGTTGAAGGCGATCGCGAACCGTCTCATTGACGAGAATAAGCTTGTGCTCGCCGTTGTTGGGCCCTTTGAATCGGAAGACCAGTTCACGCCGCTTCTGAAGTTCTAACGCCCGCCGGGGACCCGGCTAACCGCGGCCGGGTCCTCTTGCTCCGTCACCGGTAGGCCAATTCCGTGGGAACAGGTTTCGATTACCGCTAGGGTGTCGACGACCCGGCTGTTTACCGTGTGTTCTATGGAAATGAGACAACCGGGACACCCGAGGCATAGTTGGGACGCCGACAGTATTCGTGCGCTGCGGATGTTTCTGGATGTCTCTCAGAGCGTCTTCGCTAACTACCTTGGCGTGCGGCAACAGACCGTCAGCGAGTGGGAGACCGGTGTATACCGGCCACGCGGTGCGTCAGGCACTCTCCTCTCACTCATCGCAGAGCAGGCGGGATTCCGGTATTCCGGGCCGCCCGAGAAGCGTCAGCCGGAGCCCGTCTATTCGATCCGCCCGGTCGCGCCGCAACGCCCTGCCGTCCACGACGGTATCGGGGTACGGAACGGTCTTTCAAACCGGCCCACTCCTGCCACCCCGGAACGCGTGACTCGCGTGGACGGGGATCGAGCGAGAGTAGCCCGCGGTTACGTTCCTTACGTGCCGCCGGCCCTGCGCCAACCGTCCCCGCCCCCTCAGAACCCCGCGGGGCCGACTCCCCGGAACGAAATAGCGTTCTAGCTCTATATGTACGGGCCACTCTGGCCCTTCCGGAAGTCTCAAACGTCGCATCCCGCGTCTTTAACAGGCGTCTACAGGATGCGACGTTTCGCGTTGACACCATTCTGAGGCGGCCATACCATGACGCGACCTGCGGCGACGGGTTTTCCGGATCGTAAACCCAGTAAGTAGACATGGCCGATCTGGAATGCTGGTGGCTTCGCTGAGACCTGATTGATCTACCGGGCACAGCATGAAAGGCGCCTCATGACAACCAGGGCATACATATTGATCGAGACCGTCGTCGGAAAGACGACGGAAGTCAGCGCCGCTCTTCGGTCTGTCTCTGAAATGACAAGCGTTGATGTTGTGACGGGTCCCTACGACATCATCGCGATCGCGGAAGCAGAGGACCTGCCTACACTTGGCAACCTTGTGAGCAAGGGAATGCACAACGTGCCGGGCATTGTTAAAACAGTTTCCTGCCTGGCCGTCGGCCCGTAAGAGGGTCCTTCAGAAACATAATCAAAAGCTCCTTAAAGCTCCCCGGGAAGCGCACTTCGGGATGCCATATCGGATTGCAGTGCACAGGCACGAAAGAAAGAGACGCCGATGAGGTACACGTTCACCACCGAGGAAGAAGAGTTTCGCCAGGAGGTTCGGACCTGGCTCAAAGCCGAACTGCCGGACGGCTGGGACGGTGGGGATGATGGCACCGATGAAAGCTGGGCTTTCGGCCTGGAGATGCGCAAGAAGCTGGCGGACAAGGGCTGGCTGACGATGGCGTGGCCGACTGAATACGGAGGCCAGGGCGCGTCGTTCATGAAGCAGGTCGTCTTCAACGAGGAGATGACTTACCAGCAGGCCCCGGGCGTCGACGGGTTCGGCATCAAGATGCTCGGTCCGACCCTGATGGTGCATGGCACGGAAGAACAGAAACGCCGCCTTCTGCCGCCGATTGCACGCGGCGAGGTGCAGTGGTGCCAGGGCTACTCCGAGCCGGATTCCGGATCAGACCTTGCGTCCCTCCAGTTGAAGGTCGAGGAGACCGACGACGGATGGGTGGTCAACGGATCGAAGATATGGACCTCTCAGGCGCACCGCGCTGACTGGATATTTTTCCTCGGCCGCACAAACCCGGACGCTCCGAAACACCGCGGAATCAGCTTCTTCGTCGCTGACCGGCACACGCCCGGCATCGAGGTGCGTCCGATCATCAACATGGCCGGCGAGCATCACTTCAACCAGACGATATTCGAGGACGTCCACATCCCGAAGGACTCCCTGATCGGCGAGCGGGACCGTGGCTGGTACATCGCCGCCACGCTCCTGGACTTTGAGCGGTCCGGGGTTCAGTACCCGGCAGGCGGAAGGCGCACCTTCGGGGAGCTGCTGGAGTTCGCCAAGAACACCCCGGGGCCGGACGGCCGCCCGCTGTCCGAGGACCCGGAAATCCGCCGCAAGTTTGCTGAACTTGACGTTGATATTGAATGCGCCCGGCTTGTCGCTTACGAGGTCGCCTGGATGCAGTCGGTAGGCCAGATTCCCAACAAGGAGGCCTCTGCAGCCAAGGTTCTCGGAACGACGCTGGTCCAGAAACTGGCCCGATTCGGGACCGAGCTAGCCGGTATGTACGGGATGCTCGGCCCGGGTTCCGAGTTCGCCCCGATCGACGGCAAGTACCCGCAGATGCAGATGACGGTCGTGGCTCACACCATCTTCGCCGGCACGACCGAAATCCAGAAAAACATCATCGCCACACGCGGTCTCGGACTGCCACGAGGCTAGCGGATCGTGCACCGCTGCGATTGTCCGGGGTCGGTGGTGTTCCGAACTCACAACTGAGTTTCAGGCATCTTCTGATGTCAGACGCCGCTCTAGTTAACGCGGGCCCAGGGAGGGCTGAATGAGATACGCCTTCACCCCCGAAGAAGAAGAGTTCCGCGACGAGGTCAGAGGATGGCTCAACGAGCAACTTCCTGACGACTGGAACGGCATCGAAGAGGACAGCGAAGAGGGCTGGCGACTGAACCGGGAGATGCGCACCAGGCTGGCGGGCAAGGGGTGGCTGACCCTGGCGTGGCCTACCGAGTATGGCGGCGGCGGCGCATCTTTCATGAAGCAGGTCGTCTTTAACGAGGAGATGGCCTACGCCCGGTGTCCGGGAATCGACGGTTCGGCGATCAAGATGCTGGGGCCCACGCTGATGATCCACGGGTCCGAGGATCAACGCCGCACGCTGCTGCCGCCGGTGGCACGTGGCGAGGTTGAATGGTGCCAGGGTTATTCCGAGCCGGACTCGGGGTCCGATCTTGCGTCACTTCAGCTTCGCGTGGACGAGACGGACGACGGCTGGGTCGTAAACGGGACCAAGATCTGGACGTCCAACGCCCATCGTGCTGACTGGATCTTTTTCCTGGGTCGCACGAACCAGGACGCGCCGAAACACCGTGGCATCAGCTTCTTCGTGGCGGACATGCGATCTCCCGGGATAGAGGTTCGGCCTATCGTCAACATGGCCGGCAATCACCACTTCAACCAGACGATATTTGAAGACGTACACCTTCCGAAAGACGCACTGGTTGGTGAACGCGATCGCGGCTGGTACATCGGCGCAACGCTCCTCGACTTCGAGCGTTCAGGTGTTCAGTACTCTGCAAGCGGCCGCAGGATCCTGAGTGAACTGGCGCAGTTCGCAAAGGAACAGATCGGGGCTGACGGCCGGCCGATCACCGAAGATCCGCTGGTGAGAAACCGGTTCGCTGAACTTGATGTCGATATCGAGTGCGCCCGGCTGGTGGCCTACGAAGTGGCCTGGATGCAGTCGGTAGGACAGGTGCCAAACAAAGAAGCTTCAGCGTCCAAGGTGTTGGGAACGCAGCTAATGCAAAAGCTCGCAAAGTTCGGGACGGAACTTGGCGGGATGTACGGAATGCTCGGCCCCGGCTCGGAATTCGCCCCGATCGACGGTAAATATCCGAAGATGCAACTCACAGCGGTATCGAGCACTATCGCCGCAGGCACGACCGAGATTAACAAGGGAATAATTGCCACGCGCGGCCTCGGGTTGCCGCGAGGCTGACCTTCTTGCTCTCTGGCTTGCTCTCTGGACCCACAACGAACGGCACACAACGAAAACTGGAGTAACTGAACGTGGACATAGGCCTCTCTGAAACACAGCAACTTATCCGGAACTCCGCCCGTGAGTTCCTGGAAGAGAACTGTGATACGCAGTACGTGCGTGCGATGGAGGAGGACGAGGTCGGCCACACGGAAGAGTTGTGGGACCAGATCGCCGAGCTCGGGTGGCTGGGCCTTACGGTTCCGGAGGAGTACGGCGGCGCAGGTATGACTTTCAGTGAGCTCGCCGTGTTGCTTGAGGAGACCGGCGCTGCAATGCTGCCCGGCCCCTTCTTCTCGACAGCCGTCATCGGCGCGGAAGCCCTGAAAATGGCGGGATCAGACGAACAGA
Source organism: Chloroflexota bacterium (assembly GCA_022561735.1). The sequence goes on from JADFQR010000112.1 coordinate 4,822, forward strand.
AGACGGACCTGCTCTCGAAACTCGCCGAGGGCAAACTCAAGATGGCGCTGGCGTTCCACGAGAAAGCCGCCGCATGGGCGCCCGAGTCCGTTTCCGAGATGACGGCCACGCAGACGGATGATGGCTGGATCCTTAACGGCGAGAAGCGCTTCGTGCAGGACGGCGCTGCCGCCGACATGCTGATCGTGGCGGCCCGAACCGGAGACGACCCGAAAGACGGCATCACGCTGTTTCTCGTCGAGAACGACAACTCGAACGTCGAGTCACGCGAGCTCAAGACGACCGGCTCTGACCGGATGTCCGTCATGAGTTTCGGCGAAGTCTCGGTCCCGAAGAGCGCCGTGCTCGGCGATGTGAACGGCGGCTGGAAGATTCTCGAAAAATTGTTCCAGTACGGCGCCGCAGGG